>JAUZOF010000429.1 GCA_030706585.1 Bacteroidota bacterium | reverse complement strand
GAAATATAAACATTCCCGAAAAGCAGATTTTATATCAAGTAGATTGCCATAAACAAAGAGCGACGGAATCAGCTTAATGAATACGGCTCTCTTGCTATATGGTTATAACCAATTATATTTCCGTAGAAAATGTGTCGATATGACGGGTGCGTTTTTCTTCGAAAATATCCTCTACTTTAATCAGGATCCCAGTTTCTTCCACATCGCCGAAAGTATCGTTTACGGCTGTGCCAAACACCTTCATGGTTGGTGAAAGGCTTATATAGGCATTTACCAGCGGAGGAATGTTGAGGCCCAGTTTGCGTACCTCCTGATTCAGTATTTTATAATCATCCTTGAAATTACCGGTGGAGAATAATTTTTCCAACTGCTCCACATCGGTATCCCAATGCGGCGTAATCGGTGTAACCGGCCAGATAAGGCGCTCAGGATCCGGGAAATATTTTTGCCAGAAGTGCAGGATCATGTCGCGTGCCCCTTTGTGGTAGTTGGGGTACATGGTCACTTTTCCGTAGTAATATTCGATGTTCGACTTGATTTTTGGTAATGCACCCAGTCCGTCCCACAAATTGTCGAGGGCAAACAGAGCTTTCGCTCCTGCTTTTGAAGACTGGTATTCAAGCGTAACGAATGAGCGTCCCAGTTCCAGTGTTTTTGGCAGGTATTCTTTGATAAATTGCTCCGACATCTCGAACATGTGTGCCGTGGCAAGCATAGGATGTCCGTGCTCATCAAAGTTCACTTCATCACCATACATAAAACGGTAACCGCCGATGATCTCTTCGGCCTCAGGATTCCATACAATAAGTTGCTTGTAAGGATTCTCCATCGTGTCGTATTCATCAATGTCCACAGCGAGACCCGTACCTCCGCCGGCATCGCGGAAAGCAATTTCACGTAGACGACCGATTTCTCGCATCGTATTGGGTGAATCGTGAAAGGTGATTATGTAGATTTCGTTTCCCCCTTTATTGGTTTTACGTAAAAAGCGTTCCGGGGTCAGCTCGTTGAGTATTAATTGTTTGTCAACGGGAGCAATAATATTTTCCATATAAATCTGTAGCGGTTTTGGTTCACTTATTTAAGGCGTAGGCTTTCTCTTTTACATAGTGTGCCCAGGCTGTGTGAGATTTGGTTTTGTCGAATGATTGCCAGGGAATGGGTTCTCCGAATCGGATAGTAAATGTTTTGCCGTGTTGCTTAAATAATTCGCGGGGCAAAAGTAACATTTCAAGATTGATTTTCAGCCCGATTTTTTTGCGAAAAAGGGCGAAGTTGTAAAAAAATGAAGTGTTGCAGCCGTCAAAATAGACCGGTACAATATCCCGCTGGTATTGGATGGATTTGGCAATAAATGCTTTTTTCCATTCCAGATCTTCAATTTTTCCGTGTTGGCGGCGTGATACCAGACCGGCAGGAAAAAACAATACCTGTACATCGGAATTATAAACAGCATTAATGGCTTCAGCAGAGTGTTTGCCCTGAGCCCCGTGTTTGTTGACCGGGACAAATACCGGCTCCAGGTTCTTGATATTCATCAGGATATCATTGACCACGAAGCGAACCTTGCCATTGAAATGTTTGCCGATTACGCTGATTAATGCGATACCATCGAGTCCTCCCAACGGGTGGTTTGAAGCAAATACAAATTTCCGGTCTGTCGGGATATTTTCTAATCCTTCCACCTTCAGGGTGACTTCCCAGTGATCAACCATGGCATCGGCGAAGTCCGTTCCGTAGAGGTGACCGGCTTTTCGAAGGAAGGCATTGATCCCTTCCTGGTGGATAACCTTTTTCAGAAATGAAACGACAAAGCGGGGTAGTTTTTTGTTGATTTTCGGAGCCTTTTCCCGCAAGACTTTATCGACGTCTATCTGAATGATTTTACTATCCATAGTTTTGTGCAATTTCCGCACAAAGTTATATCAAATATTCGAATCCCTGAGTTTCAGGTCGTATATTAATCATTTTCAGGCTGTAATGAGTCGCTGACCACTCCGGTTTTAACACTTTGAGAGGTGAAGATTTGCTTTATGTTTTTAAGACTAAAGGTTTGATATAGAAAATGCTATCTTTGGGAAAAAGCTGTTGATAACTTTTCTTCAGAATATTGACCTGAAACAATTTTTATTCCTATTTTTACAGCTTGAAACGAGCGTGCAGTTGGATTGTGTCAAATGAACAAGATATTGTATGCGAGTTCCATGTGATGCCTGAATAATAAAATAAGGTCACATGAAAACAAATGATAAAAGCATTATCCGAACAATGGACAATCAATCAGACTTTTACCATGTACCTGCCTTGCTGGAGGAGACCATTCATGGTTTATCTATCCGTCCCGGTGGCATCTATGTTGATGTAACTTTTGGAGGTGGAGGCCATTCGAAAGAAATTCTTAAACACCTGAACCCGAACGGAAGACTCTATGCCTTTGATCAGGATGAAGATGCCGAAAAGAATATCGTGGAAGATAAGCGGTTCGTGTTTGTGCGCAGCAACTTCCGTTTTTTGTATAACTTCATGAAGTATCATGGGGTGAAGTCTATAGACGGATTGCTCGCCGATTTAGGTGTCTCTTCCCATCACTTCGATGATGCGGATCGTGGCTTTTCATTCCGCTTTGACGGTGCCCTGGATATGCGTATGAATAAACGCGCCGGTACCTCTGCTGCCGAGCTGCTTAATACGCTGCCGGAAGAAAAGCTTGCAGACATTTTTTACCTCTATGGCGAGATGAAAAACTCCCGCAAAATAGCTTCCCTCATTGTGAAAGCCCGTCAAACTAAGAAAATAGTCACTATTGGCGATTTTCTCGAAGTGATACGCCCCTGCATTAGTAAGACGCAGGAGAAGAAAGATCTTGCGAAGGTGTTTCAGGCATTGCGGATTGAGGTGAATCAGGAGCTGGAAACTCTGAAAGAGATGCTGGAGCAGGCACGTGAACTGTTGAAGCCGGGAGGTAGGCTGGCGGTGATTACCTACCATTCGCTCGAAGACCGTTTGGTGAAAAACTATTTCAGAACAGGAAACTTCGAGGGTAAACTGGAGCAGGATTTCTTTGGAAATACAGTTTCGCCGTTGAAACCGGTGAGCAATAAAGTGATTGTGCCTTCTGATGAGGAGGTGGAGCGTAATCCGCGTGCCCGAAGCGCTAAATTGCGCATTGCAGAAAAGTTGTAATTCAGTCGGTTCTTTCTATCTACAGTTTAATGGCTATCAAATTCAAAAAAAACAACGAAAAGAAAGCTGCGCAGGACGGTAAGAAAATTACGCTGCGTGACGTGATAGGCGGTCAGGTACTGGCTAACGGTTTTCTGGAACGTAATGCGGGTTTGATTGCCATGATTTTGTTTATGACGTTCTTCTATATCAGCAACCGTTACGAGTGCCAGCAAAAGATGATGGACATCGTGAAGCTGCAGAAGAAACTGACTGATGTGAAATACGAAGCATTAACCCGCTCAGCCGAGCTGATGGGGGGCAGCAAGCAGTCGCAGGTGAAAAACCTGATACTGGAAAACGGGATTGAACTGGAAGAGTCACAGACTCCTCCCTACAAACTAACTAAACCGGTCAAAGAATAGCATGCCCATCGACAGAAACAGTATATTGAACCGATACGGTATTGTCATCATTTTTATCGTTTGTATTCTGGGACTTATTGTTTACAAGATCATAAACATCATGTTTGTGGAAGGACAAAAGTGGCGGAATCTTGGCGAAAAAAATAAGATTGAAAATATTCAGATCGAGCCTACCCGCGGAAATATTTACGCGGCAGACGGCCGGTTGATGGCAAGCAGTATTCCTCAATACGAACTGTACCTTGACTTTAAAGCAGACGGGTATATGGGAACCAACAAGCGGGTTTCTTCTCAGGATTCGCTGGATAAATATATGTCCGGTCTTTGCAAGACTCTGTCTGAAATAATCGGTGATAAATCACAGGAAGAATACCGCCGTCATATTCGCAAGGGGTTGAGTAAAGAGAGCCGTCAGTTTAAGATTTCTGCCAAAAAAAGTTGATTAAACCAACATGAAGATGATTAAAGAAAAGCCGTGCATGAAAATGCCACCCGGAAACAGCGGTT
>JAUZOF010000428.1 GCA_030706585.1 Bacteroidota bacterium | reverse complement strand
TAGCGTTCAGCGGCTTCATGCCGCTTGACGCGTAATTAATATCTCCGGTTTTTATGGATCTCCAGCGGATTTATCAGCCTTGCCTAATAGGAGAGTGGGTTTTGTAGAAAATAATCCGTGAAAATCCGTCTTGCGTACATCCGTGTCATCCGTGTGCCAACAATCACGCCAGAATCGCCAGCCCCAACGTAAAAACACTCACTTTAACCCCTTCAACTTCCAGCAGGGTAGTGGCGCACGATTCAATGGTCGCTCCGGTTGTCAGTACATCATCCACAATGAGAATGTGTTTGTGGCGAAGTGTTGAGGCATTTGCCACCTTGAAAATCTCTTTGACATTCAGCCAGCGTTCGATGGCGCTCTTTCGGGTCTGGGTTTTGTTGGACTTAATTCGTTTGACGCCCTGTGTTTCCAGAGGGATGTTGAGTGTTTCGGATAACCCTTTTGCAATCCATTCCGCCTGATTATACCCGCGCTTTTGTTCTTTCTTTTTATGTAATGGAATAGGAATAATGCAGTCCACATCGGTGAATATGCCGTTCTGCTTCAGTTCCATACCTGCCTGTCTGCCAAGGAATTCTCCAATGTCTTTACGATTCTTGTATTTGAGCAAATGAATCAGGTGGCTGAAGTCGCTACCTTTATTAAAGTAGATGAGAGAAGTGGCCGCTTCCACCGGGAACTTGCCCCGCAGACGTAGTTCAGTCTGGTTGTCACGGTCTTTGTGGAAGTCAGTACGGGGAAGTTTATACAGGCAATGCAGGCAGATAACCTTTTCGCTCTCCATCAGTTTGTTTCCGCATACGGCACACGTTTCGGGAAACAACAGCAGCAACAAATCATTCCATATCGTCCGCCACATGTCCCAGTATTTTAGGTATTACCTTGAAAATAACATCCGATTCAAATCCCCGCGAAGCCGCGAAGCGGTAAAGCTTGGCTTTTAATTGCTGCGGGTCTTTGTCTTTCAGCGTTTTCCGTTTCTGTTTGAGAATGGTTAAAAGGCAATCGCGGTATTCCTCTTCATCAATCAACTCCATCGCATCGTCAATAAGGTGCGAATTCACCTTCTTCTGTTGCAGCATGATGCGGATTTTGATCCGTCCCCACTGGTTGAAGCGGAATTTATCTTTGACAAATGCAGTGGCAAACCGGCTTTCGTCCACGAATCGTTCTTCCACCAGTCGTTTTAATATTCGCTCCTGCGCTTCCTCTTCTACGCCCCAGGTTTTCAGTTTATCACTGACCTCGCTCTGGCAATGTTCGCTGGTGCAGCAAAATGCGGCTGCTTTGTGAAGTGCTTCGGCTTCGGAGAGTTCGGTTTTTATGTGCATAATCTTTTATCTTAAAGATATCTCAGAGTGAATAGATGGCATATAAGAGTCAATTGAGTATTATTCCTCACTTTTTATTTCTTTGATTAAATGATTGGAAATCATTCTCAAAATGGTGTTTATTGAGTCTGACATGAAGAATATTTTGTACTCATTTTCTATTTCAAAGAGAATCTTTTTTTCCTTTAATAAATTAGTAAGATTCGTATATCTTCCTATTATTTCCAATTTGTATTTTGCATCGTAAAGTTGAATGGAGCAAGTTATTTCATGATCTATTTTTTTAGATGCAGATTTTAAAGACAGCATTTTTCTACTCCATTCAACTTCATTTATATCCTTTTCTTCTAAATCATATCCGAATATCTCATATTTTTTCACTATGACTTCTTTCTCCTTGAAAAGATCAACCGGATTAAATAAAGGGCTAGGTATTATCTTTGTGGCTTTAATTTGATGGTGATTTACAAACTTTTCTTCTTTCGATTCAGCGAAGAAATCATCAAATTTCCCTAGCACTTTATTTATAGGAGTCCAAAGATCTTCGTCTATGTGTTTAATTAGTTCATAAATAACTTTGGGCGTTTTGTATATTGTCGTAGTGGTTAGTTTTTCTCTTTTTAAAAGTTCAATCTCTTTTTCAATATCATCGAGTTCATCAATATCTTCTCCATTAGCCGCTCTCAAAGTTAGCTCAATAGACCATATTGCCTGCTTTTCGATGTATTCTATTAAAGAGTTAATGTCTCCTGTGTCAGCTTTCTGTAAAGCCGTCAGGTAATTTTCCTTATCATCTGATTTAATAATAACGGGAGGGTAGTTATTTCGCAATAGGATGTAATTCATGATCAATCTGGCAACCCTTCCATTTCCATCGTCAAAAGGATGAATACAAACGAATCTATAATGGAACTCAGCAGCTAATTGAACCGGATGCAAAATGTCTTTCTTCGAATTATACCATTCTAAAAGATCATTCATTAAGGCTGGTGTTTCTTCCGGAGATGCATATTCGTGGATTAATCCGCTTTTCAATCTAACGCTGTTCGGAGTAGTCTTGTATTGTCCAATCTCAATTTTTTTACGAGTAGGATTGCCATCTTGGGATATAGCATTTTTCCAATAAGGTTTTACAAGAATCATTTCATGTAATTCTTTTATGAAAAGCTCGGTGAGTGGTCGCTCTTGATCTTTAGCCATTTCTTCGATTTGAGATAAAGCCAAATCATGGGCTTTCATCTCTTCAATATCACTTACTGATGCGTCACCACTGCTTTTATCAAAAAGTAATAGTAATTGAGTTTGACCGTAAGTTAATGTATTACCTTCAATGTGATTTGAATTGTAATTAAACTCTAAACGGAGTTTCTTTTTCAACCGTTTCTCAAACTCTATTTTGATCGGATGTAGTTTATCTAGTTCCGCCTTCAACAAATTAATTGTTTCTATCGTAGAAGTACTATACATAACAAAATCTGATAATATTATTCTTCTTCTTCAAATTAACTATTTAATAAAGCTTCTCAACAGCGCAATCTCTTCCGCCCAAAGGCTTTCGTCCGGTGTTTCCAAAACGATAGGCATATTGTCGAAGCGGGGATCATTCATAAACCGTTCGAAGAAAGTCAGGTCCAGCAAACCCTTACCCACGCTTTCGTGACGGTCTACCCGTGAGCCGAGCGCCTTCTTGGTATCGTTGAGGTGAATGCCTTTGAGGTATTGCAAGCCAACAATCCGGTCAAAGTCCTGAAATACGGTTTCGTAATTATCCGCATTCAATATGTCGTATCCGGCAGAGTAGGAGTGGCAGGTGTCGATACAGACACCCACGCGGGATTTATCATTCACACGCTCGATAATGTAGGCGAGGTGTTCGAATTTAAATCCCATGTTGCTGCCTTGTCCTGCGGTGTTTTCGATTACGGCTGTTACTCCCTGTGTTTTCTCCAGTGCCTGATTGATAGACTCGGCAATGCGGGAGAGGCATTCCTCTTCGCTGATTTTATTCAGGTGGCTACCCGGGTGGAAGTTGAGCAACGACAGTCCCAGTTGCTCGCAACGCTGCATTTCATCAAGGAAGGCAGCGCGGGATTTAGCCAGGCCCTCTTCCTCCGGATGACCGAGGTTAATCAGGTAGCTGTCGTGTGGCAGGATATGTTGCGGCAGGATACCCGCTTTCTCGCAATTCTCTTTAAACTGATTGATGCTTTTCGCCGTCAATGGGGCAGATACCCATTGTCTTTGGTTTTTGGTGAACAATGCAAAAGCATTCGCTCCGATTGCTCCGGCATTCAGCGGTGCATTTTCCACACCACCCGATGCACTGACGTGTGCTCCGATATATTTGGCCATAATATTAAAAATGATAGAGACCCCACCCGGCCTCCCCAAAGGGGAGGAGCAGAGCATCTGGTTGATTTATATTAGTTCTTTTAATTTCAAATCAAAGGGGGTGTAAGTAATCTTAAGCCCCTCCTTCGGAGGGGTTGGGGAGGTTTCTTATCCATCTCTCCAACCTATCCAGTCCTTCCTTAATATTCTCCAGTGAATTAGCGTACGAAAACCGTACAAAACCTTCACCCTTACTGCCGAAATCAACACCCGGCGTAATGCCTACGTGTGCATTTTCCAATACATCAAAGGCAAACTTGTACGAATCGTTCGTGAACTTCCGCGCGTCAGCTAAAACGTAAAAAGCCCCTTGTGGTTCAATTTTAATCTCAAATCCCATCTCACGCAAACGTTGAATCATATAGATACGTCGTTCG
>JAUZOF010000427.1 GCA_030706585.1 Bacteroidota bacterium | reverse complement strand
GCCCTGGCCGTGGGGTGGAAACTGCGGCGTAGTTGATTTTACGAAGCCCGGCGTTGCCGACTGGTGGGGAACCTATCAGCAAAAGGTACTCAATGATGGAGTGAAAGGCTTTTGGACCGATATGGGAGAGCCTGCCTGGAGTAATGAAGAAGATGCCGACCGCCTCAATATGAAGCATCACTTGGGAATGCACGACGAAATACATAACGTATATGGATTCAACTGGGACAGAGCCGTGACGGAGCAGTTTGAAAAACGCAATCCCAACAAACGGGTGTTTCAGATGACCCGCTCTTGCTTCGCAGGCATGCAACGTTACACCTTTGCCTGGTCAGGCGATTCGGGCGATGGCAATGATGTACTGAACGGCTGGAATAAACTGGCGGCTCAGGTTTCTCTGGCTCAGTCGACAGGAATGGGATTGATTCCTTTCTGGACTACCGATATTTCAGGCTATTGTGGCGATATCAAAGACCGTGAAGCTTTCGCGGAATTGTATATCCGATGGATGCAGTTTGGGGTCTTTAATCCGCTGAGCCGTGCGCATCATGAAGGAGATTATGCTGCTGAACCCTGGACATTCGGTGCAGAAGCCGAGCGTCTTAGCCGTGAGGCGATCAGCCTGAAATACAAGCTGCATCCCTATATCTATACCTATGCCCGCAACGCCTATGATACCGGACTACCGCTGATGCGTGCCCTTTTGCTTGAATACCCTGACGATGTGGAGACTTTTAAACTGGATGGCCAGTTCCTGTTGGGAAAAGAGATTCTGGTGGCGCCGGTCGTAGAGAAAGAAGCATCTGAAAAACAGATTTATCTACCTCAGGGAGAATGGATTGACTTCAATGATGGAAAAACGGCCTATAGAGGAAAGCAATGGATCAATTACCCGGTAACATTGAGCACGATTCCTATGTTTGTAAAACGGGGCTCCATCATCTCACAAATGCCGGTACAACAATATATTGGGGAAAAGAAAAACGCTCCGGTTTGGTTTGATATTTATCCGGCAGCAGAAGGACGTCAGGCTTCATTTACTCTTTACGAAGATGATGGAGAAACCAACGATTATAAGAAAGATATTTGTGTTAGAACCGATGTGAAATGTCAAACGGAAAAGGATGTTTATGTCGTTACTGTACAGAATCGGGATGAGAATCGTCGCGTTGAGCTAAAGCATAACCGGAATTTCGGAGTAAAGATTCGTCTTGAGAAAATACCGGCAAAAGTAGAATTGAATGGAACAAAACTGAAGTTTGTAAGTCCTGAAAAAATGGGCAGAAGCTGGTTTGAATTGTCTGAAATAGCTTCAGCGTCATGGGATAAAGATTCCAATACGTTGTGGCTAAAATGGCCGGATAATGGAGAAAAGGTTGAAATCAGTATCCGTAAATAGAAGTATAACTAAGTGCCTGTTTAAATTTTACCGAAACATTTATAGAAACAAATGAGACTACAAAACTTATATATTGCATCAATAGCTTTTATTTTCGCTACGATTGCTGAAGCTCAAAATAACAAGACGGTATTTCAGTCAAAAGCATTCTCTATCTATGAAAATAGAGTAGAGCAGGGGACGTTTAAATCAGTTGCGACATCTCCGACAGAGCTGACTTCAGACTATCGCAGTCCGGATGCTGAAAGGTATAGCCCGACTGTTTCATTCAAATTCAGCATCAATTCCCGAGATAATGAAATGACTCCGGGTAAAGACCACAAGGTAACTCTTCAGCCCGTTAACGGTAGCTGTGTAACTACAGTGCAGTTTGGAAAGCAGTACATACAAACCGTTTCGGTAAAAAAGGAGGCAAATCTTCCGGTAAACACACGCTGGACTATCCGTCTTGATATGCGTGACGTATTGAAGTCTTTCAGGGAAAAGGGATATTACACCCTGTTTAACGGAGAAAAACTGGATCGGTCGGACTTTAAAGGGGTATATGTGGCAGGAGGTGCCGCACCGCTGATGTGGGATTTCAATAACCTTCGAAATCGTACCGAACTTGAACTAAAAGACCCGGATGGGGATGGTATTTATGAGACTACACTGGTCCTGAATAAGAAAAGTGATGAAAAGCAGACGGCTTCTACCTGGTCGCTGAAGAAGGATCTGTCCGCTTACCCCAAATATCAATCAGGTTATACTATCTCCGATGCCTTATACAATCTGGCTTTGGATGAGATGGTCAATGCAGTAGAACCTGACAGTACTTTCCGTACCGGTAAAGAATGGGCCGGAGTATGGACCCGTGACATCAGTTACAGTATTATTCTGGCTATGGCTCAGTTACAACCTCAGGTCGCTAAATACAGCTTGTTGCGCAAGGTGAAAAACGGTAGAATTATTCAGGATACAGGTACTGGTGGTGCTTATCCGGCTTCGACAGACCGTATCATTTGGGCAGTGGCTGCCTGGGAACTGTACAAAGTGACCGGCGATAAAAAGTGGTTGTCACAAGCATATCTCATTATAAAAAATACGATAGAGGATGACCTGAAAAACGTCTATGACCCGGTAACAGGATTGGTACGGGGTGAATCCTCTTTTCTCGATTGGCGTGAGCAGACCTACCCGCGCTGGATGCAGCCGGTGGATATTTATGAGTCGGAATGTCTGGGAACCAATGCAGCACATTATCAGGCTAATATCATTCTTTCTCAAATGGCTAAATTGATGAATGATGTGGATGCATCAGTCAGATATGCCGGGATTGCATCGAAAATCAAGAACGGAATCAATACCTACCTGTGGATGAATGATAAAGGGTATTACGGTCAATACCTATACGGTCGTAATTTCAAAATCTTGTCGCCGCGTGCAGAAGCATTGGGTGAAGCTCTTTGTGTGTGGTTTGGTATTGCCAATGCTCAACAACGTAAGTCAATCATTGCACATGTGCCGGTAATGGATTACGGCATTCCATGTATTTATCCGCAAATTCCGGGTATTCCGCCTTATCATAACAACGCGGTGTGGCCGTTTGTCCAGACTTATTGGGGACTGGCATCCGCTTCGGCAGGAAACGAAGAGGCTGTACTCGAAACGATGGCTGCGGTTTATCGTCCTGCAGCGATGTTTCTGACAAACAAAGAGAACTTTGTCGCATCCACCGGCGACTTTGCCGGAACGCAAATCAACTCCAGTAATATGCTCTGGAGCCTATCCGGAAGTCTGGCTCTTGTCCTCCGCATATTGTTCGGCATCGAATTTAAAATTGATAGTCTGGTATTTCACCCAGTTGTCCCTAAAGCTTTGTCAGGAAAACGATCTTTATCCAATTATAAGTTTCGCAATGCTATTCTTGATATTGAGATGGACGGTTTTGGTAATCAGGTAAAAGAGTTTGAACTTGATGGAAAAGCACTAAAGATTGCTGCTCTTCCTTACGCATTGACAGGCAGGCATTCTGTCAAAATTGTTTTGGCAAATAATGAGTTTTCAAAATCAGGTATTCATAAGGTCGCAAACTATACGACAGTAGAAACTCCGGTTGCACGTTATGCTAATAGTCAATTGACCTGGGATAAAATACCGGGTGCCAGATCGTATGCTGTTTTGAAAAATGGCAAACAGATATTGAGTACGGCGAAGACCTCAATACCGGTAACACCAACGGCTTTTGCAGAGTATCAGATTATAGCTATTGATGCAAGAAGTGTGGCTTCTTTTGCTTCAGAGCCGGTGGTGGTCGCAAACAGTAAATCCAATAAGACCTATGAAGCAGAATTATTTGTTCCAAAAGCTAACTTGGGCTACAAAAACTACCGGGGAGAAGGTTATGTAGAAATCAGTAAACAGGCCAATAGAAGCATAACCATACCTGTTGAAGCAGACAAGACCGGTGTATATGCAATCAACTTCCGCTATGCAAACGGAAATGGTCCGGTCAATACTGAAAACAAGTGTGCCATCCGCACATTGAACATTGACGTACGTTTTACCGGAACCATCGTACTCCCTCAGCGGGGAACCAATGAATGGTCGAACTGGGGATACACAAATTCGGTGCAGGTGAACTTGACAAAAGGCAAACATCAGATTGAAATCCGTTTTGAGTCTCAAAATGAGAATATGAATGTAGAGGTCAATCAGGCGATGTTGGATGCAATGTTCGTTTCGCTGATTAAG
>JAUZOF010000426.1 GCA_030706585.1 Bacteroidota bacterium | reverse complement strand
GGACAAGTGTTGACAACCAAAGATAGCCTCTCAACGCGTGTACAATATCTTAATCAGAAAAATTGCATGTCCGTGATGCTGGAGAATCGGGTAATTCCCATCGTTAATGAGAATGATACGATTTCGGTGACCGAGTTGATGTTTACCGATAATGATGAACTTTCAGGAATGGTCGCGACTATGATGGGAGCCGAGGCCCTGGTGATTCTGAGTAATATTGACGGTATTTATAATGGAAATCCATCAGATCCAGAGTCCGAAGTTATCCGAGAGATCTTCAGCGCTAAACAGGATTTGTCCCAATATATTCAGACGCAGAAGTCTTCCTTTGGCCGTGGCGGAATGTTGACCAAATGTAACATTGCCCGCAAAGTAGCCGATGAGGGGATTACCGTTATGATTGCCAACGGAAAGAAAGATGGTATTTTGCCCGCATTGTTAAGCAATAGCGAAACGCTTTGTACCCGTTTTATTCCTGCTGAAAAACCGGTTTCCAATGTGAAAAAATGGATTGCCCATTCCGATGGATTTGCCAAGGGCGAAGTCCACATCAACCAGGGGGCATACGAAGCTATGCAGCAGCCTAAAGCGGTGAGTTTATTACCTGTAGGTGTGGTGAAAATCGAGGGCGATTTTGAAAAAGACGATATCGTGAAGATTTTCAATCCCGAGGGAGAGCAAATCGGTGTTGGACGTATTTCAGCGGATAGTGTAAAAGCTCGAGAGCTAATCGGACAGCAGGGGGCCAAACCGCTGATTCATTACGATTACCTGTACCTGGATTAATTCGGGCTTATTGTATTTTCTATAATAAAGGAAAAATGGCAGAAGAACTGAATATACCGCATACCGGAAATAAGAAAGAGACTTACGAGGCAATTTTACCTCAGATTGAAGCTTTGATAGGTGGTGAAAAAGATTTAATAGCCAATATGGCTAATGTCTCTGCGGTACTTAAAGAAGCCTTTCATTTTCTCTGGGTGGGATTCTATTTGGCGAAAGAGGATCAGCTGGTTTTAGGTCCGTTTCAGGGGCCAATAGCCTGCACACGGATACAATATGGGAAAGGGGTATGTGGAACTGCTTGGAAGCAGTCAGAGGCTATTGTTGTGCCTGATGTAGATGTATTTCCGGGGCACATTGCTTGTAGTTCCCGATCTCGCTCCGAAATCGTTATCCCCATGATCACAGACAATAAGGTTTTTGCTGTACTTGATATAGATAGTGAATTGCTGAATCGCTTTGATAAAGAAGATCTTTATTATCTTAAACGAATATGCGATTTATTAGGATAAACAATTACGGAAAAAATTCTTTATAAAATGAGCAGAACCGTGTTTGGTGTCTCTTTTTTTTCTACTTTTGCAGAATAAATGTACGATTTACACTTATATACTAATACACAATGAGTCAACTTAATGTATTAAACAGAGCAGCTGATAATATTCGTATTTTAGCTGCTGCTATGGTTGAGAAAGCAAAGTCAGGTCACCCGGGTGGTGCCATGGGTGGTGCAGACTTTGTAAACGTTCTTTACTCTGAGTTTTTAACCTACGATCCAAAAGATCCTCAATGGATCAATCGTGACCGTTTCTTCCTAGATCCGGGTCACATGTCGCCAATGCTCTATGCTATTTTGAGCTTGACCGGCAAATTTACCATGGAAGAGTGTAGCAACTTCCGTCAGTGGGATAGCCCGACTCCGGGACACCCTGAGGTCGATGTTATGCGTGGTATCGAAAATACATCAGGTCCTCTTGGTCAGGGTCACGTAATGGCTGTGGGTGCTGCTATCGCTGAGCGTTTCCTTTGCGCACGCTTCGGTGAATGGATGAGCCACAAAACTTACGCGTTTATTTCTGATGGTGGTGTTCAGGAAGAAATTTCTCAGGGTGCTGGTCGTCTGGCAGGTCACTTGGGATTGCACAACCTGATCATGTTCTACGATAGCAACGATATTCAGTTGTCAACCGAAACATGGGCAGTAACCAAAGAAGACACTGCTAAAAAATACGAAGCATGGGGCTGGAACGTATTGACTATCGATGGTAACAGCGCAGAAGCTATCCGTGGTGCTTTGACAATGGCTCATGCTGAGACAGAACGTCCTACCTTGATTATCGGTAAAACCATCATGGGTAAAGGTGCCGTTACTGAGTCTGGCGAAAGCTATGAGCGCAAATGTGCTACTCACGGTATGCCTTTGGGTGAAGCTGGTGCTTCTTTCGAAAAATCAATCGAAAACCTTGGTGGTGATCCTAAAAACCCATTCGTAATCTTCCCTGAAGTTGCTGATTTGTATGCTAAGCGTGCTGCTGAGCTTGAAAAAATTGCTGCTGAGAAAAAAGCAGAACAAGCTGCATGGGAAGCTGCTAACCCTGAATTGGCAGCTAAGCTGAAAAAATTCTTCTCTAAAGAAGCTCCTGTTGTTGATTACTCTAAAATCGCTCAGAAAGCTGACCAGGCTACTCGTGCCGCATCTGCAACCGTGTTGGGCGTATTTGCTAAAGAGGTAGAAAACATGATCGTTTCTTCTGCTGACTTGGCTAACTCTGACAAAACAGACGGCTTCCTGAAAAATACGACTTTCTTCAAAAACAACGACTTCTCAGGTGCGTTCCTGCAAGCTGGTGTTTGTGAGCTGACTATGGCAGCAATCATGAACGGTATTGCATTGCACGGAGGGGTAGTTTGTGCTTGTGGTACATTCTTCGTATTCTCTGACTACATGAAACCAGCTGTGCGTATGGCTGCTTTGATGCAATTGCCAGTTAAATACATCTGGACACACGATGCATTCCGCGTAGGTGAAGATGGTCCTACCCACCAGCCGATTGAGCAAGAAGCTCAAATCCGCCTGATGGAGCAACTGAAAAACCACCACGGCAAAAACAGTGCTTTGGTTCTTCGTCCTGCTGACGTTGAAGAATGTACTGTCGCATGGAAAATGGCTATGGAGAACGTAGAAACTCCAACTGCTCTGATCCTGTCTCGTCAGAATATCAAAAACCTTCCTGCAGTAAGCGGAAATCGTTACGAAGAGGCTTTGCAATCAGCTAAAGGTGCTTACATCGTGACTAAAGACGAAAAACCTGAAGTGGTATTGGTGGCTAACGGTTCTGAAGTTGCTTCTTTGGTTGCCGGAGCTGAATTGCTGAAAGAGCGCAAAGGTATCCAGGTACAAATCGTTTCTGCTCCGTCAGAAGGATTGTTCTTCAACCAATCCAAAGAGTACCAGGAAGAAGTTATTCCTTCTAACCTGCCTGTATTCGGTTTGACAGCTGGTCTTCCTTCTTCAATGTATCGTTTGGTTGGTAAAAACGGTATCGTTTGGGGATTGGATCACTTCGGTTACTCTGCACCTTTCAAAGTGTTGGATGAAAAATTCGGCTTCACTGCTGAAAACGTATTCAACCAGGTTTCTGCTTTGCTGAATAAGTAATTAGCATAAATTCAAATCATACAAATCCCCGTTGGCTATTGCTGGCGGGGATTTTTTTTGCTCTTTTCGCAGTAAAATAGAGCTCTTTCTCGAAAGTAGAATCAGTGTGTTGTATATCCGGAAATATTTCCATATTAATTATTTTTATTTTATCGTTTTTGTGCAAAACGGAAAATAAACTCCTTCTTAAGCTTCCCTTTTTTCGATTTCTTAAAGTCAATTTCCGCAGATTGCAGTCAAATTGCACACTTTTTACTTGGTGTGTGCAATTTATATTAGTTGTAAATAGTGGTTTGTATGTGCCTGTATATTAGGTGGGTGTCCGTTGTGTGTCTTTTTGTAAACCAATTTTTCTCCTGAAATAGACCAATTTTTCTACAAAAAATATTCCCGGAAAATATTGCCATGAATTTTTTTTGTTGCAGTTTTGCAATGTCAGCATGACAAAATGCGATTTAAAATGCAATCTTGAGTTGACAAAAGCAAAACTAATTATCAGATTCACTGCTCATTAATCCAAAAAGTGTGCAGCGAAAATAGTGGGAAGCCGGGTTTTAAGCTTCAACTAAGACTGAAAAACCTAAGATTTAAGATTTATATGGAAAAACACCAGGATGCGATTCATGAATTGCAGCAACACACAGGCGTGAATGTGAACCGTTGTTACCAATGTGGTAAATGTACTGCAGG
>JAUZOF010000425.1 GCA_030706585.1 Bacteroidota bacterium | reverse complement strand
GGCGATCTCCGTGCGCTTTGATGTCGGCCACCAGATTATCCAGCACCGCCTGACGGTATTTGGGCTCAACAATATTGAGGAATATCGGCATGGCATTGGAATATTGGCTTCCTGTACCGTATTGTTTGGTTTTGGGATTGAAGAATTTAGCATTAAAAGCCCGGCGGATTGCTCTGGCTCTTTTCTCGTATTGTTTTGCCTCTTTTTTAAAGCCCAACATTTTAGCAGATTTGGCCACCAGATCAGCATAATAGTAATAAAATGCAGTAGCAGAGAGTGCTATCGGGCTGTTTTGCGAATACCCGGCCGGTTTTGGACCATAATCATACCAATCGCCCAGACCAAAAGCCAATGTATCGCCTTTCGCTTTACTATCGAGGTAAGCCATGTAGCGGGTCATCATCGGATAGGCTTTCTCTATTTGCGAAGCATCACCGTAATATTCATAATACATCCAGGGCAGAATAGCCGAGGTTGCTCCCCATTCCGGCGAATCCTTAAAGTCACGAATAGATTCAAAATCAGTGTATTCCGGTGCAGTTGTCGGCACCAATCCATCCAGCAACTGGGCATCCTGCATATCACGGATCACTTTGGCAAACATCTGTGTCTGGTCGTAATTAAACATCAGACCAGGTCCATTCAGGTGGTTTTGCTCCAGCCAACCGAGCTTCTCCCGGTGAGGACAGTCGGTAAAAATGGATTGAAAGTTGCTTTTAATCGCATTGTTGATCAACCAATGCGTTTTATTATATATATCGTTGGAGCACTCAAAGGTGCCCGTTTCGGCTGTTGAGTTATAGACGAAGTTTGATTTCACATCCAGTAAGACCGGTTTATCACTGCCGGGCGCATTCTTCAGATAATCAGCACCGTCGAGTTGTATATATTGATAACCGTAGTAGGAGAAACGCGGTGTCCACTCCTCTACCCCGTTGCCCTTCAGCGTATATTGAAAATAATAAGGCTTGCCAGTACGTTTCTGATTCACGGCGCTATCCTTGATGGACTCTCCCACCCATAAGCGCAAGGTCTGGCCTTTTTTGCCTTGTACCTTAATAGTCGGAAATCCGGACAGGTTTTGCCCCATATCAAGAATTACCGGACCTGTACCTATTTTTTTCACCTCTTTCACCCCGAATGTTTGCATAATTTTCACCGGCGCGGTCAACTGCGGCGCCAGCTCTCCTTTCGGATTTTCCACATGCACCACCTTCATCCAGGCTGAGTCATCAAATCCAGCTTTGTCCCAACCGGGCTGTTCGAGATTAGCATCGTAATCCTCACCACCGAATATACAGTTGAAGGTCACGGGACTCAACGCATATTTCCAGCTTTTATCAGAGACGATTTGCTCGGTAGTCCCGTCATCGTATTTCAGACGCATGATGAAGTAAAGTTTCGGAGTTCCAAAGCTTACCCAGAATTTCCGGTAACGGTCACCAGTTACATTGTACATGCCGTTTCCCAGCATTACGCCAATGATATTTTCGCCCTGAGTCAGGCTTTTCTTTACATCGTAAATATTGTAATATACGGTCTTATCGTAATCACTCCATGCCGGAGCAAACTGGCTCTGACCAATCTTCTCCCCATTGAGGGTAAGCTCGTATTGTCCCAGTCCACTGATAATAACCTGCGCACTTTTCACTTTCTTCGTTATAGCGATAGGATGGCGCAGCAAGATACTACGTTTGGCCAATGAGTCCACCGGCCCCCACAGATCCGCAATTTCCTTTTTCTTCATCGACGGCTGGTGGAAGTTGCGGCCCTCCGGCAGCCTGGCTTTCTTGCGTGAAATAGCAGAGATCCACAACGCGGCAGTAGCCATTGGAGGTGCGGTCTCGAATGATGATACCTCACTCCACGCAGATGCTTTCTTATTTGCATCCCATACTTTTACCCGCCACAGGTAACGCTGGCCTTCCTTAAGCTCAGGACCTGCATATTCTACAAACTGGCTTTTGTCCGACTTTACCACACCCGAATTCCAGATGCGACCGACGCCCCGCTCAATAGATTTGTTATCCATCGAGAGAATGATCTGGTAAGCAGTCTGTTTATCATTATTGATAGAGGAATGTAATTGCCAGCCCAGGCGAGGAACTTTGGTGGTAATACCTACCGGGTTTGTGATTAATTCGCAAGTAGTACGGGTTACCTCAATCGCAGAGACAGTGGCAACCCACAACAAAGCATATAATGACAGAGTTATTTTTCGCAGTGAAAGCATGACTGTGTTTTTCAATAATTATTTGCAGAAATCGGACGAGATCTGAACTCAAAATTTAGAAGTTCAAAATTACCCTTGAATAGAAGTTTTAAAGTACACGAATTAATAAAAAACAGTAGCGATTTGCCGGTACCGTCTCTACCTGACAGCAGTGTTAAAAATGAAGTTCAACTGCACGTTTCCAACAGACATTCTAAACATATCGCAGAGCTAAAACGTTTATAACGATGACTGAAAAATACAATAACCAGCCATTACCCCACACTCTGCAACACCGTTCCACAAAGGCATTAAGATGCTAAAAGCCACTCTTTAACTATCTAACATCAAAGCTTATACAACAATTTACTATGGTAATTCAACAATTCGTGTACCTGCTTGCTGCTATTCCATTATACATTTGTGCACGTAAATATTTACAATGCTTCAAAATGCACAACTAAGAATTAAGCATCAGTAGTACCATGTAACATACAACCCCTTCACCACTGACTCTATAGCAGGAGATGAAATCTAAAACACAGATCTCATATTGAGCTATAAGAAAACTGAGTCTTGAAAACACGCCTTAATAAAGATGTCTAATATCGATAAAACACAGCCTTTCAAAGACTCAAATAAAAACAGAGGCTATTATATCAAAAACCCAATAAGTAAACCAAATCAACAAACAATTTATTAAATTTCAAACTTAACCTATGAAGATGAGAAGCAAATTCAGAACATTATTAAGTCTGGTTTGTATCGCAGTCGCCTTATCTGTTACATCGTGTATAGATGGATTCAAGGATAACTTGACATGGGCTCCAAGTGTGCAAAATGCGCAATTAGAGTCTCCGGCGGCGGATCAAATCACAGTAACTCCCAGTGCTGACGGTTCTAAACTAACATTTAAATGGCCGGTAGTATATGGAGCCGGAGGATATCAGTTTTCTCTTTACATTGTCGATAACCCTGATAAACCGGTATTAGTCGGCACTGAGAATGAAGTGGTAGATGGAACTAGCGTTGAGCGCCCAATGCAGGAAGATACACGTTATAAAGTTGTTATTAAAACTTTGGGAAATGCTAAGTATAATAACACTGAAGCAACCGCTGCAACCGAAAAACTGTATGATAACTTGTTAGCTGTAACCGCGGTAATTCCAAGCGGGACCAATTTAACGGATTATTTTACTACCAATCCTATTCCTTCCAGCTCAACGGAGTTGTGTTACCAACTGGAAGCCAACGGAAATTACACTATGAGCGGTGATGTTGCTATCGGATCGCAGGTAACTATCCGTGGGGATAAAGTCAATCATGCAAAAATTGCCATGACCAATGGATCATTCGTTAACAATGGAGTTGGATTCAAAATGAAGTTTATTGACATTGACTATTCCGCTTTTGCTGGAGTCAACACCAGTTCAATAATTCTGATGAGTGCAACACCAAATCCTGCAATCACATTGACTTCTACAGGATACACAGTAGTTCCAACTACTGCTCCTATCGCAATCCAGTCTTGCAAGATTACAGGTCTGAAATATTACCTTTTCTACGACAATAGCAAGAAATATGGCATAGGCTCATTCCTTATCAAAGATTGTATTATCGGACAAAACACCAATAGTTTCGCTAATGCAACAATCCGTTTCGGAGCTGGTATGGTTAAGGATATGACAATAACAAACAGTACTTTCTACAACGAAGTAGTAGCTAATAGCAGCAATCGTATTTGCCAAATATCTTCAGGAAATGCTGGTAGCGTAAAACCATTGACTGAAACCTGGGCAAATGGAAGTATTACAATAACCAGCTCTACATTCTCATAGGTTTGGGAAAGCACACTGTCAATTGCTTCCTTCAAATATTTTTCGCTGTTATAAACAGGCATAATGACGGACACCTTGGGAAGATTCAT
>JAUZOF010000424.1 GCA_030706585.1 Bacteroidota bacterium | reverse complement strand
GGTTGTACCAGCGGGTGGAAACCTTTCGGGAAGTCGGTCAGCTGCATGGTTTGGGCTTTATTGAGCAGCTCCCACCATTGCAAATCGCCCCAGTCGTCGGTCACAAAATTTTTAAAGATAGGGTGGCTGTTGTCGATGTAGACACCGGTCGTGTGCGGTGGACGCATCTTGAACCACGAGGTGTTCCAGAAAACCGGCTGGTAGTATTGCACTACCTCTTTGCCATATTCCACTTTCCCGGCAGCAAGCAGAAGCACTTTTCCTCCTTTGACCAATACCTTTTGCGCCGCTTCGTCCAGTTCGTGACACACCAGAATCCCTTTCGTGTTGGCTGTGACTGTTGTGGGGTAAACCCAGAAATTCCAGTCGTTGGCATACGAAGAGCCGTCGATGGCAACCTGCAAATTCAGCTTTGCCGGAGCGGTTATTGTAGAGAGATCCATGGCGATGTTTCCCAACGCCAAACGACTGCCGGCCGGAATGGTTTGCTTGGGAAGCGAACCTTCTTCTACAACATTGCCGTTCGCATCTCTTACTTTCCAGCGAATAGTAGCCTCTTTCAGGTCGGAGGCGCCGTAATGTGCCACTTCCACACCCGCTTTCAGGGCTTCATCGTTGTTGAAGACGAATTTTCCCATGCGAACCAACGGTACCGTGGTGTTGCAAAAACGACGGAACGAAAGCGAATCGACGTATCCTTTCTCCTGCCAGAACACATTGAGTACCCCCACCAATGCCGTTCCCTGACCAGAGTAATCGTTCAGCCCGAGCAGGTAAAATCCGGCATAATCGGGCGTACGGTAGAGTTTTTCCAGGTCGTGTTTGTAGCAGAGCAGTTGCAGTTTGCCCGATGCCATCAGGAACTTGCGGCTCATGTCTGCCATGTCGTTGTCGGCAAGGTTCTCCTGAAAGAGTTCGAAATTTTTGGCTCGTTTCACACCGGTATATTTTGCAATCTCGGTGAAATCGGGGAACGCGCACCACTGCCCGGTTTCGTGCGAGATAAAGGGTTGCTTTACCGTGTCGATATTTTGGCGGAAGTCCGACATCGATTCGGGACGGGTTTTGTCCCAGTTGAGTCCGCGCGCACCGGCTTTCACATGAAACTGATTCTTCGGTTGCCAGGCCCAGCTACCTCCCACGGAGGCTCCGGTGTAGATACGACGGCTGTCGGCTGCCTTCCAGTAATCCACGAATTTGCCGACCCATGCTACCCAGTTGCCGCGCGGTTCGTTGCCGGCAGCCAACATCACAAACGACGCGTGGTTGCCATATTCGCTTGTCATTCGTTGAGTTTCTTCCATCAAATAGGCATCGATAGGCTTGCCCTGACCGAGCGAAGTGCTGTGATTCGGCCAACTCGGACCTTCGGGTTGCAGGTAGATGCCTACGCGGTCGGCTGCCTCGAAAGCGGCTTCGGGCGGACAGTAAGAGTGAAAACGCATGGCATTGAGTCCGTACGATTTGCATTTGCGGAAGATTTCTTCCCACGAAGCCCGGTCCATTGGAGCATAGCCTGTGAGCGGAAAGTCGCAGTTCTCAACCGTTCCGCGCATCATGGTACGGATGCCGTTGACATAAATTCCGCGCCCTTCGATTTTGATTTCACGCATTCCGAACTCCACATCCCGTGAGTCGATCGACTCTCCGCTTTTCAGGGAAACCGTCAACTTATACAGTGTAGGCGAAAATTCGCTCCAGAGCTGCATTTTATCGTTCAGAGGCAATGCGATGTCTATTTTTTTTATAAGGCTGTCGGAGGTGAACGGAACCGTCATCGGATCGATGATTTGCGGATCGGGCGTGTTGAAGCTTTTTGCCGATAAAACGATATTGCCTTTGTAACTCTTTCCCGTCTCGTTCAAAACAAAGAAACTGACTTTTGCCAGACGGTTTTTGAGATCGGGAAATACGCGGATAGGTTCCAGATGGAGCTGAGATCTGCATTGCAGTTCAATTCGCCCTACTATTCCGTTCCAGTTACCTTGAGTCTGGTCGGTCACGCTGTGCGAATTCTGTCCCGGATCGATCGTCGTTTTCAGCCGGTTGTCGATGCGGATGGTCAGTCGGTGCTTGCCAGGTTTAAGATAAGGTGAAAGAGGATAAAGGTGAGGCGTAGTCATAGACATTATATTGCCCATCCGTTTATTATCGATCCACACCATGGTTTGGATATGCGCCCGTTCCAGAAAGAGGGAAAGCGGTTTACCGTACCATTCTTCGGGAATCTCTATTTCGCGCTGATACCAGGCCACTCCCACATAATGTTTGTTGGGTGTAAGGAAGAAGGGCAGCTTCAGATTATCCAGCTTGCGGTATTTCTCCATCGCCGGATTGAAATAGAAGGAGCTGTCGTAGAGGCTTCCGGTCCACTGGGTTTTCAGGGTAATGTCGTCGCCTTTGCCGTTTTCGCACATGGTGCCCGGCAACCGCAGGGTTTCGTCACCTATTGAAGTTGTATACCAGCCTTTGTCAATTCCCTCATCGTTACGATCGATGCGGAACTGCCATTTCCCCGAAAGGGAGAGGGTTTGCTGCGAAAATGAAAGTTGCGAAACGACACAAAGCAAAATGAGAAAAATATTTCTTTTCACAAGGTAATATATTTGAGAATTATTGATTGTAACCTATCGCATTATAAAAATTGTCTCTGTCTGATTAGTGTGACTTGTGCACCACATACATATCCGGCCAGGGAATGTTGTCGAGGCCGTCGCCGATGTAGAAGCCCAAATGAGGAGGCTGATTGTAAACCACGTTTTGCCATGCAATTCCCAAACGGTATACCGGATCGTGCATCAATGTGTACAAACGGTGCTCGGTAGGGATGGTGGTCGTGAACAAGATCAACTGACTTGGATCGGCGCCATTGTAGAGAACCACTTCTTCCCGCCAGTCGCCCAAAATGTCGGTGCTAATGCACGGGGTAGCCTTGGTTCCGTTGATGGAGCTGGCGTTGCAATATTCATTAAAAGAGATCAGTCGGGTGGTGCCGTTGCCGGTCCATTTATCGATTTTAGTGCCGTCAAGAAGTTCGTCCTGCAAATCGCCGTCCCAATAGATGCGAAAATTGACCGAAGGTTTATTGTCGGATATTTTGTTCCCTTTACAGTCGAATACACCATCTTTCAGTTTGCTCCACATTTCAAATCCGCGGTGTTTGGGATCGATGTCGGCTGCCAGTCCACGTCCGTTGTCGTCGGGAGTAGGTCCACCCCACAAAATTTTTCCGGTTCTTGCATCATGGAGTTCGTAGCCGCATACCTTCGACATTCCCTCGTGCACTTCCCATACCTCAAGTCCGGGGCGATCGGGATCGAGATCGGAGAGATGCATCGCATCACCATGTCCCAAACTGGTTTTATAGAGCAAAGTTCCATTATCGTCGAAAGCCGAGGCCCCGTAAATTATCTCATCTTTGCCGTCACCGTCAACATCGGCAACGCTCAGGTTGTGATTCCCTTGTCCATAGGCACCCACTCCGGCTTTAAATCCTGAGTCATACATCCAGCGTTTGGATAGTTTTCCATTTCTCCAGTCCCAGGCCACAAGAGTTGTTCGGGTGTAGTAGCCGCGACACATCACGATGCTGGGATGAACGCCATCCAGATAGGCAACACAGGCAAGAAACCGATCCACACGATTGCCGTGCGCATCGCCCCAGTCGGCTACGTTTCCGCGTCCCGGTTCGTAGTTGGTTGTCGCCATCTCTTTGCCGGTTTGGCCATTGAATATGGTCAGGTATTCAGGCCCGTTGATGATATAACCGATGCGGATATCTTTTTCTGGGTCGGCAGTATGGTTGCGGTAGTCAGCCTGATCGTCATCATTAACAGCGGGCCCCGAAGAAAGAAATTGTCCGGTGCCGTCTTTTGTGCCGGGCGCCGTTTTACATACCAACTCTGCTTTTCCATCGCCATCAAAATCATAAACCAAAAACTGCGTATAATGGGCACCTGCACGAATGTTTTTTCCCAGATCAATACGCCAGAGCTGAGTGCCGTCGAGTTTGTAGGCGTCCAGATAAACATTTCCCGTAAAGCCGGTGTGAGCATTGTCGTGCGCATTGGAAGGATCCCATTTGACAATGATCTCGTACTGTCCATCGGCATCCAGATCTCCCACGCTGCAATCGTTGGGTTTATAG
>JAUZOF010000423.1 GCA_030706585.1 Bacteroidota bacterium | reverse complement strand
CCGATGATAAACATCATCTGGTTGAAGGCCATGCCAAAGAAACTTCCGAAAAAAATAACCGGAAAGTCCTTCATATCCACTTTCTCTTTTTTCTGGAAAAAGGAAACCAGCCAAAACATCACCGTTGCAAATACGATACGCATCGTGGTCATAGCCGGTGGCGCTACCCATTCCGGAATAAGGCTTTTGGTGATGGGAACGTTCAGGGCAAATATTACACTGGCGATTAGCATGGCCAGGTGGCCTTTTGTTTTTTCTGTCATGAAGTTGAAGATAAGCCCCCAAAATCCCACGTTAGGGGACTTTGGGGTGCGATTGAATTAGAGAATCCCGTTTTGAGAATTCATCAGTTGCTATCTTTACAAAGAGAGCGGTGGATTGTTGTATCTTTTCCCCTCCCTATCGGGGAGGGTTAGGGTGGGGCTCTTCTTAATACAGTCTTCCCTGCCAGGCTCCCCGCTCTTCCATTCGCTTATTCAGTTTATGGATGAATACCGCATTTTTGGTTCCCCAATCCGGTTTTATCAATAGTTCCTTCGGGGATTGCGATACGAAACGCTCCATGAAGAAGTCCGGGTTGATGCGCTCGGTGAAGTCGATGCAAAGGTCGATGTACTCGTCGATGGTAAAGAAGTGAAATAGCTCCGGTTGTTCCTCGTATTGCTTCACCATTTTGGTATGGCGGTTCAGTTGCAACTGGTGCATCTTGACCGTGCGAAGCGGAAGTTTGGATATTTCGGTCGCATGGTTCAGTATATCTTCACGGCTTTCGCCCGGAAGTCCCAGGATAAGGTGTGCGCCGACATTCAGTCCGCGCGCAGCAGCCCGCTTGATGGCATCGACAGACTCTGCATAGGTATGGCAACGGTTGATGTATTCCAAAGTCTCATCTTTCGTACTTTCAAGACCAAATTCGAGCAGGATAAAGGTCTTCTTCGACAACTCTTCCAACAAGTCCAGGATGGCATCGCTCACGCAGTCAGGACGGGTGCTAATCACCAAACCTACGACCTTATTTACACTCAAAGCCTCTTCATACAACGCACGCAAGTTATCCACGTCGCTATACGTATTGGTATAAGACTGGAAATAGGCGAGATAATGCATCTCCGGATATTTCTTTGAGAAAAACTCCACGCCGCCCTGCAACTGTTGGGTGACACTCTCCGGTTTATGGGTGTATTCGGGGCTGAAGGTGTGATTGTTGCAATAAGTACAGCCTCCACGGCCTTTTACCCCGTCGCGGTTGGGGCACGTGAAGCCTGCATTCACGGAAATCTTTTGTACTTTGTAAGGGAAATAGAGCTGGAGGAAGTCGGTGAATTCTTTATAACGTTTCTGTTTAAGCATAACTAAGTTTGTCATTTCAAGCTGTTTGTGTTTTTGATTTGATGTGTAAAATGAATGGAAATGACGCTGCAAAAGTAGCTGTTTTTTAGTAGAATACAGGGTTAAATAGTGCAAAGCCAAATCCGGAGGCCTAAGGTCAGGGTATTAATTGCTATTTTTGCAACTCGGAAATACCTAAGATGTTTATATAGCTAAGCGGGAGGATTGTTTTTATTCTTTGCTTTCCGCCCCTAATTGGCTTCGCCGATCTATCGATTCCCCTAAAGGGGACTTTTAGAGAGTGCTAAACATTAATAGAGTCATGTAACCTATGCTTTTTTAAGCGTAGTAAGTTTATAATCTCACTGCTGCAAAAGTCCCCTTTAGGGGATTTAGGGGCGGGTATTTCTTAACCGGACTAATTAGCATTACAATATTATAATACTCAATTCAATGAAAAAACTGATTGCGGTAGCATTTGCCTGCTTATCCATTACCGGATTTGCGCAAAAACACACTCCGGAACGACTCAAAGCGATTATAAACGGAGCTTTTGATTGTAAAAAGGTAAATCCGATCCGTTCGATGGCCGATGGGGAGCATTTTACCCAGATGAACAGTGACAGTACCGCGATTCTGCGCTATACCTACAAGACCGGGAAGGTGGTGGATACGCTCTTTTCGGTGAGAACTGCCCGTGAGTGCAACTTTAAGAAGTTTGCCGACTATGAGATTTCGCAGGATGAATCCAAGGTGCTGGTATGTTGTGACAAGGAGCAGATATATCGCCGTTCGTACAAGGCAAACTACTATGTGTATGAAGTGAAACGCAATCTGGTGTCGCCGTTGTCAAAAGGCGGTAAGCAGCAGATGGCGATGTTCTCTCCCAATGGACGTTTGGTCGCTTTCGTGCGTGACAACAATCTCTTTCTGGAAAAGCTGGATTACGGTACCGAATCACAAATGACCAAAGACGGGGAAGCCGGAAAGATTCTCTACGGGATTCCCGACTGGTTGTATGAGGAGGAGTTCGAGTTTAACCGCACTTTTGCCTTTTCTCCCGATAACAGCACCCTGGCTTTCCTTCGTTTTGATAAAACACAGGTGCCGGAATACACTTTTCCTATATATAAAGGTATGGCTCCGTCGCATGACGAGTATGCCACTTATCCTGGCTTTGAATCGGTGAAATATCCTAAGGCGGGACAATCCAATCCCAAAGTTTCGGTGCAGACTTTTAATCTCTTGAGCAAGGTCATCAAAACGATGGTGCTGAAAGACGAGGAGATTGAATACATCCCCCGCATCCGTTTTATGCCTTACGACGGACAATTGGCGGTGTTTACCCTGAATCGCCAGCAAAACAAGCTGACTATTTACGCGGCCAATCCCGGTTCGGGACTGACCAAAATCCTGATTCGGGAAGAGAATGATAAATATGTGGATAATGAAAACTTTGACATGACCACATTCCTGAGTGACCGTATAATCTATGTGAGCGAGAAGGATGGATACCGTCACCTGTATGACTATTCGCCGACCGGAGTGTTTCGCAAACAAATCACGAAAGGTGCGTGGGAAGTTACTGATTTCCTCGGGTACAACAGCGCCAACGGTACTTACTATTACCAATCCAATGAAGGAAGCCCGCTACGCACTGCTGTTTACGCGATGGATGCCAAAGGCCGCAAAACTCGTCTCACAGCCGGTGAGGGAAGCAATACGTCAACCTTCAGCAGTGACTTTCGTTATTTTGTAAATGCCTATTCCAATACAAAGACTCCGTATGTAACGACGGTAAATGATATTTCGGGAAGAATACTGGCAACGATTGAAAACAATACCGCGCTGAAAGCAAAACTCAATGCAACCAACCTGTTGCCGAAAGAGTTCTTTACCTTCAAAACCGGCAAAGAGGTTTCGCTCAACGGCTGGATGATTAAACCGGCCAACTTCGATGCGCAAAAGCGCTATCCCGTGGTGATGGTGCAATATAGCGGGCCCGGTTCGCAGAATGTGAAAGATACATGGACCTATGACTGGACGCAACACCTGGCGCAAAGCGGTTACCTCGTGGTGTGTGTGGATGGTCGTGGTACCGGAGGTCGGGGAGCGGCTTTCCGCAACCAGACTTACAAACATCTTGGCCTGATGGAAGCGGAAGACCAGATAGAAGCGGCGAAATATCTTTCCACCCAATCGTATGTCGATAAAAACCGTCTCGCCATCTGGGGTTGGAGCTACGGCGGATACAACACACTGATGGCCCTGTCACTTGGTAACGGTATCTTCAAAGCGGGCATCTCTATCGCGCCAAACACCGACTGGAAATTCTATGACACCGCTTACACCGAGCGTTATATGCAGACTCCGGGCGAAAATGCCGAAGGTTACGAACTTTCCTCGCCGATTCACTACGCATCACAGTTGCAGGGTAACCTGTTGCTCGTGCAGGGAATTGCTGATGATAACGTTCACTTCCAGAATACAGCCGAGTATGCCGAGGCTTTGGTGCAGGCCGGAAAACAATTCGACATGCAAATCTACACCAACCGCAATCATTTCCTGACCGGTGGCAATACGCGCCAGCACCTGTATGAACGCTTTATGCGCTTCCTGGAGATGAATCTTTGATAATTGATTTTTCTATCACAGAGGACAACTGAGTTTTAACACAGAGGGCCGCAGAGATTTTTTGAAGTCTCTGCGGCTTTTTTTGTTCTGTATGTAATCTGGTTTTCTTTGCCAGGATAAGAATATCGATTTAAGTTATTACTTACATAACTAAACGGAAGAATTTATCGGGTGCAGCGGTTTTTAACCGCTGATTTAAACAAT
>JAUZOF010000422.1 GCA_030706585.1 Bacteroidota bacterium | reverse complement strand
TACAGACCCACAACCCTGAGTATAAGGAACCAGGCGTCGGTTACATACTTTTGCGATTTCAGGGTTGAACAACGGACCAACTACGAAGTTTGCACCCAACTGAAGGTACAATGCAGCAGTAGCAGGATCAACGATTGAACCGATACCCATCACCATTTCAGGACACTCTACAGCAGCCCATTTTACCAACTCACCAAAGATTTCGTGTGCGAAATCACCGCGGTTAGTGAATTCGAAAGCGCGAACACCGCCTTCGTAACATGCTTTTACTACTTGTTTTGCCACTTCCACATCTTTGTGGTAGAACACAGGCACCATTCCGGTCTGTGACATGGCTGTTATTGTTTGGATTTTAGTGAATCTTGCCATCTTGTTTATTTACAATTTAGAGATTTACAATTGGGACTGCCCATCATCATTGTAATCTCTCTTCATGTTATTTCTTTTTGTAATAATCGACCTTGTAATAATAGCCAGAAGTTCTTTTCCTTCATTCTGAATTTCAACAAGAAGTTCTGGCTTAATAAGTTCGGTAGCTGAAATAATATCAAGCCAATATACAGATTCGTCAAGCTCTTCTTCATCAATCTTTAGCTTATTGATAAAGTCTTTATCTGACTTGGCAATACATGCCGATCTGTAATTAGTTCCGGGAGAAGTACCGGACCTGACTAACTGACCACCAATTGCCCTACCCGAAATCGTATTCGGCAATTTATCCACCAGTTTAACGATTCGAATCGCAAAGGACCTCAGTCTTTGTTTCAGCTCTTCCGATGTCATAATGCACTTACAATTTAAAGATTTACAATTTACAACTGAGAAAACGCAAAGGTAACCTCAAATTGTAAATTGTAAATCAGTCAATTGTAAATTATCTTGATACTCGTCCTGAAGCGTCACCGCCCATCAGTTTCTCAACCTCTTCAACAGTTACGAGGTTAAAGTCACCGTAGATAGTGTGTTTCAGGCAAGATGCAGCAACTGCAAACTCAAGTGCTTTTTGGTCATCTGTTGTGTAAGTCAGCAAACCGTAGATCAAACCGCCCATGAAAGAGTCACCACCACCTACGCGGTCAACGATGTGAGTGATATCGTAGTCTTTTGATACTTTCAAAGAACCGTCAGAATACAAACAGCCTCTCCATGTATTGTGGTTAGCGTTGATAGAACCGCGAAGAGTCACGATTACTTTCTTAGCGCGTGGGAAACGTTTCATCAACTGAGTACATACTGATTCGAATTCAGCAGCATTCACTTCGCCACCGGTGTGGTGAGAATCGAAACCTTCAGGTTTGATACCGAATACCATTTCAGCATCTTCTTCGTTACCCAGGATTACGTCACAACCTTCAACCAAAGCAGGCATTACTTCAGCAGCAGTTTTTCCGTATTTCCAAAGGTTTTTGCGGAAGTTAAGGTCAGTAGAAACTGGTACGCCCAATTCGTTAGCTGTTTTGATAGCTTCCAAACAAGCATCAGCAGCACCCTGAGAAAGAGCAGGAGTGATACCGGTCCAGTGGAACCAGTCAGCACCTTTCAACACCTCTTTCCAGTCGATCATACCTGGTTTGATGTCAGCGATTGAAGAGTTAGCACGGTCATAAACCACTTTACTTGCACGTGCAACAGCACCTGTTTCAAGGAAGTAGATACCCAGACGATCACCACCATAGATTACGTTGTCAGTTTTCACACCATATTTGTGAAGGCTTGACAAACATGCTTTAGCGATATCGTTTTTAGGCAAACGGGTTACGAACTCAGCGTTCAAACCGTAGTTAGCCAAAGATACTGCTACGTTAGCTTCACCACCACCGTAAGTTGCAGTGAATTCAGTAGATTGAATAAAACGCTGATAGCCCGGAGTGGCCAGACGGAGCATGATTTCTCCAAAAGTTACAACCTTTTTCATTTCTGATTATTTTGTTATTCGTGTAAATAGCGGAACCAGAACCGGAAGATCTTTATATTAACCGGCTACTGACCGACCGCTTATTTATAGGTTAAATAATTAATTTCCTTATTATTGGGGTGCAAAGATATAAGTTTATCCTGAATTTGCGCAACCGATTGCACATAATTTTTCAAAGACCACAAACTTACCACCAAACACCTGTCCCAGAAAGCCTTTACGATATACAAAGAGAGTTTATTGAGGGCTTCGCTATGAGCGAAACCCTCAATATAGGAATATTAGAACTGGAAGAAGTTTTTAGCATTGTTGTAGCTGATATCTTCCACCATTTTGCCCATGAATTCGATTTCGCTGGCAGGAAGAGCTCCACGCTCAACATCTTTACCGATCAGGTTACACAAGATGCGACGGAAATACTCGTGACGTGGATAAGAAAGGAAGCTGCGAGAGTCGGTCAACATACCTACGAAGCGGCTCAACAGACCTAATACAGACAAGCTGTTCATCTGATTGATCATACCTACTTCCTGATCAAGGAACCACCAACCTGATCCGAACTGGATTTTACCGGCTACGCTACCATCCTGGAAGTTACCAATCATGGTAGTGATCAGGTCATTGTCGCGTGGGTTCAGGTTGTAAAGGATCGTTTTAGCCAATTGATTGTTGGTATCCAGACGATTCAGGAATTTCGACATTGCTTTCGCAACGGTGAAGTCACCAATTGAGTCGAAACCAGTATCCGGTCCGAGATTTTTGAACAGACGTGAGTTGTTGTTACGGATAGCGCCGTAGTGGAACTGCTGAGTCCATCCTTTTTCACAATCCATCACTGCAAATTCAACCATCATAGCTGATTTGAATTTCAGGATTTCTTCGTGAGTCAGCTCTTTGCCACCATATACCTTATTAAAGATAGCATCGATTTCAGCCTGAGTATAATCTTCAGCGTAAAACTCTTCGATGCCGTGATCGCTCAATTTACAACCCACTTCAGCAAAGAAGTCGTGACGTTTGCGCAACGCATCGATTACATCAGAATATTTAGAGATAGAGACGCCTGATACTTCAGACAATTTCTCGATATAAGCGCGGAATTCAGCAGGAACCTCAACAGCCATCGCTTTGTCAGGACGCCAGGTTGGCAATACTTTCACTTCGAAACCTTCGTTTTTCAGTGCGATGTGGTGTTCCAATGAATCAATCGGATCATCAGTAGTACATACCGCTTCCACATTGTAATGCTTCATCAAACCGCGTGCGGAATATTCAGTAGTACGCAATTTAGCGGTACATACATCGAAAATTTCTTTTGCTGTCTCCGGTTTCAGGATTTTATCCACACCGAAACCTGTTTTCAATTCCAGGTGAGTCCAGTGGTAAAGCGGGTTACGCATGGTGTAAGGCACTGTTTCAGCCCATTTTTCGAATTTCTCCCAGTCAGAAGTATCTTTTCCGGTACAGAAACGCTCATCCACACCGTTGGTACGCATTGCACGCCATTTGTAGTGGTCTCCTTCCAACCAGATCTGACCGAGGTTGTCAAACTTGCGGTCTTTAGCGATAAATTCGGGATTCAGGTGACAGTGATAGTCGATAATCGGCATCTTAGCCGCGTGCTCATGATACAGCTTTTGGGCTGTTTCGTTTTCGAGAAGAAAGTTCTCGTCCATGAATTTTTTCATTGCGCAATAAAATTAGATTATATGGTAAAATGAAAGTTAGTTCAAAACCCGTCAAGCTTACAAATCGTAAGTACTTATGCTACAAAACACACATAGTTAATATACAGCCATTTACATAAACACACAAGCCTGTGTAAAATCAGTGTGTCCGCGCACAAAAGTACAAAAATATTTTGACACACAAAATCTTTTAGTAATTTTGCACCGTATCTTTCAATTAGTAATTTTGTGGTCGCACACACGAGGTATTTGTAAGTATCAGATGAATAAATCTACCGATAAAATAAGAATTGTGGACATTGCCCGTCTGGCAGGCGTGTCAGCAGGAACAGTGGACAGGGTACTGCACAACCGGGGAAGCGTATCAGAAGAGAGCCGCATCAAGATTGAGAATGCGCTCAAGACGATGAACTATCGCCCCAATGTATATGCCTCGGTACTGGCGCTGAAGAAGAAGTTTCAGTTCGTGTGCATTTTACCTATATATAACGAAGGGGATTATTGGGAAAAAGTGGAAGAGGGTATCCGGAGAGCGGCGGATGAATTTGCTCCGTTGAATGTCTCTATGCGCTACATCTAC
>JAUZOF010000421.1 GCA_030706585.1 Bacteroidota bacterium | reverse complement strand
GGTTTTTCGTGGAAGTATAGAGGATGTTATCCGGTCTTTTTTTGTTCAAAGTATGAAAATGGTAAAAACCGGAGGCTTCCACATAGTGGGGCACGTGGATAAAATCTATATGAATGGAGGCAAGTTTCCCGGATTTTATGATCACCAGGCACTCATTGACGAACTTATGGATAAACTTCTTCTGGAGATTCAAAAAAAGAATCTGATTCTGGAGATAAACACCAAATCCTTGCTTTCGCAACAAATGACTTTTCCCAATCAGCGTTATTTTAACAGAATCCTTGAACTGAATATTCCTGTTACCATCAATTGCGATAGCCATTATCCGCATCATGTACTCCAGGGTAAAGCCGAGGCAGTCGGATTACTTAAGTCTTTGGGACTCACACATACTATGGAATTGAAAAAAGGAGCTTGGGTAGTACACAAACTCTAAACTTTCGTCTATATTTGTAGTGACATCCTAAAAGTCATACAAATACCTTCCCACCATGATTGTACTTGAAAATATCAATAAGACTTACATCAACGGTTCACCTCTTCATGTCTTAAAAGGAATTGATCTGAATATCGAACAAGGTGATTTTGTCTCTATTATGGGAGCTTCGGGTTCCGGAAAATCAACCTTGCTTAATATTCTCGGCATTCTTGATAACTATGATACAGGTGATTATTTTCTTAACGGGAAACTAATCAAAAATCTTTCAGAATCGAAAGCAGCTGAATACCGTAACCGGATGATCGGCTTCATCTTCCAGTCATTTAACCTGATATCTTTCAAGAATGCAATGGAAAACGTTGCCCTTCCGCTTTATTACCAGAATATCAGCCGGAAAAAGCGAAACTCCATCGCTATGGAATACCTCGACCGTCTAGGTCTGAAGGATTGGGCGACTCACCTTCCGAATCAACTCTCTGGTGGTCAAAAGCAGCGTGTAGCAATTGCCCGTGCCCTGATTTCCAATCCGCAGATTATTCTGGCCGATGAGCCTACTGGAGCATTGGATAGCGTTACTTCATCTGAGGTAATGAAAATCCTATCTGAAGTAAACAGGCAGGGCATGACAATGATCATTGTTACCCATGAAGCAGAAGTCTCTGCCCATACAAACCGTATCATTCACCTAAAAGACGGAGTAATCGGATAATGGATCTTTGGCAGGAAATCATCAGTACCCTTCGCGCCAATATGATGCGCACCTTTCTGACCGGCTTTTCAGTCGCTTGGGGGATATTTATGCTCATTGTATTGCTCGGAGCAGGAAACGGCCTTAAAAACGGCGTTATGCAAAACTTTGAAGGCGAAGCCACTAATGCAATTTACTTGTGGCCGGGAAATACGACAAAGACTTATGAAGGTCTGCAAAAAGGACGTCGCGTCAAGTTGAGTGATGACGATGTTTTTATGATGAAAAACCAGATGCCGAATGCTGACAAGGTCTCAGCTACCATATATATCAACGGAATAACTCTTTCCCACGGAAAAGAATACGGTTCATACACGATAAAAGGGGTAAACAATAATTTCCAGGCTGTCGAATTTATTAAAATCATGCCCGGGCTGGGTCGGTTTATCAACGAAATGGACATCCGAACCAGCCGGAAGGTTATTATTATTTCAAAGAAAATGCGAGATGTCCTCTTCAAAGACCAAGATCCTATCGGACAATATGTCAATGCCGGAAATGTGGCCTATCAGGTGATTGGTGTTTATACCACCAGACGGGCTGAAGAGGGAAATGATGCTATCATTCCTTTCACTACGGCGAAAAGCGTTTATAACTTCGGCGCTAAAGGGTACAGTAATATTGTTTTTACCATCAATGGACTCAAAACCGAACAGGAAAACAAGGACTACGAACAACTGTTGCGTAACCGGATGGGGCGTCTTCACTCTTTTGATCCTACAGATAATAATGCGCTATGGATTTGGAATAAGTTGCAGGGTTACCTACAGACAATGGGAATATTTAACGCCATCAATCTGTTTGTTCTTATCATAGGTATCGGTACACTGATAGCCGGAGTGGTTGGTGTCAGCAACATTATGTTGATTGCTGTCAAAGAGCGTACAAAGGAATTCGGTATCCGAAAGGCTATCGGTGCTTCACCGGCATCCATATTGCGTTTGATTATCTTTGAGTCGGTACTTATTACTGGCGTCTTCGGATATTTGGGAATGGCAGCAGGAGTAATGCTGACTGAAGTCGCCAACTATATCATTTCACAAAATACGCCACCTGACGCGGAAATGACCATTTTTGCCAATCCTACGGTTGACCTCAAAGTCGCTGTTTTTGCTACGCTTCTGCTTGTATTTTCCGGTGTCATTGCCGGGTATTTCCCTGCAAGAAAAGCGGTCAGCATTAAACCGATTGAGGCTCTTCATTTTGAATAAAGAAAACGTCTTAGGAGCGGCTATTCCCATAAAAGTACAAATCGTAGATTTTTAGCCGGTAATGAGGCTGTACCCCGACCTGCCATAGATCATGACTTTGGCAGGCTTTTTGTCGACTTTATCTTTAGAAAATAATAAACATCATAATAATATGACTCAGGAACACGAAGAATTAGTACAAAAAACAGAGCTAAGCACTGATAATGAGGAGATTCAGTCGTTTGATGAATCTCAGGAATCTACCCTTACCGAAGAGGGGGATGAAATTGCAGCCGCTACCGAATCGGACAAAATGGCAGTGGAATTGGCTGAGCTGAAGGCAAAGTATGCCGAATTGAACAATTCTCACCTGCGCCTGATGGCAGAGTTTGACAATTACCGTAAACGTACCCTGAAAGAAAAGGCTGATTTGATTAAAAACGGTGGAGAATCAACTATTCTGCGAATCTTGCCGGTGATCGACGACTTCGAGCGTGCAATCAACGCTACTAAAAACACTTCGGATATTAATGCGGTAAAAGAAGGCGTTGAGTTGATTTACAACAAATTTGGCGAATTCCTAAAACAGAATAATGTAACCGCAATAGAAACGGAAAACAGCGAATTCAATACAGAATTTCACGAAGCGATAACAACCATACCTGCTCCAACCCCTGAACTGAAAGGTAAGATTGTAGACTGTGTGCAGAAGGGTTATCTGCTGAATGAGAAAGTGATCCGTTTTGCAAAAGTGGTAGTAGGAGAATAAGTTATGTCAGCAAAAAGAGATTATTACGAAATACTGGGAGTCGCCAAGACTGCTACCCCAGAAGAGATCAAAAAAGCTTACCGTAAAAAAGCTATTCAGTTTCACCCTGATAAAAATCCGGGAAATAAAGAGGCTGAAGAGCACTTTAAGGAAGCTGCCGAAGCTTATGAAGTGTTGAGTGACCAGGATAAGCGTGCTCGTTATGACCGTTTCGGCCATCAGGGTGTAGGTGGTGCTGCAGGAGGTGGATTTGGCGGACAGGGCATGTCAATGGATGACATTTTTTCTCACTTCGGTGACATCTTTGGTGGACATTTTGGTGGAGGATTCGGCGGATTCGGTGGTTTTGGAGGCGGCGGTGGCCGTACTGTAAACCGTGGTAGCGACCTTCGCGTAAAAGTGAAACTGAACCTGAAAGAAATTGCAACCGGTGTTGAGAAAAAAATCAAGGTAAAGAAATACGTTTCCTGTAAACATTGTAATGGAACCGGTGCTGAAGATTCAAGCAGCTACTCAACCTGTACCACCTGTAATGGAGCAGGTCAAGTAAACCGCATTCAAAACACTATCCTGGGTAGAATGCAGACTACAACCACCTGTCCGACCTGTAACGGGGATGGTAAAATCATCACAAAGAAATGTACAGAATGTAGTGGAGAAGGCGTGGTTCGCGACGAAGAGGTAATCAGCATCAACATCCCAGCTGGTGTGGCTGAAGGCATGCAACTTTCCATGAGTGGAAAAGGTAATGCCGCCCGTCGTGGAGGCATTAACGGCGACTTGTTGATTCTGGTGGAAGAAGAAGAACATCCTGAATTGACCCGCGATGAAAACGACCTCATCTACAATCTGCTGTTAAGCTTCCCTACTGCCGTGTTGGGCGGAAGTGTGGAAGTTCCTACAGTTGATGGCAAGGTAAAAGTGAAAATTGATCCGGGTACACAACCGGGTAAAGTGCTCCGTTTAAGAGGCAAAGGTTTGCCTAGCGTAAACCGCTACGGAACCGGAGACCTTCTGGTTAACATCAGTGTCTATGTTCCCG
>JAUZOF010000420.1 GCA_030706585.1 Bacteroidota bacterium | reverse complement strand
TTATACAATGCGATGGGGTACAATCGGGTAGTTTTATTACTCCGGGGCAAACTATCGGACATTTATCTCAAAGTAATCTACTCATTGCCGAATGCTACATCAAGCCTTCAGATATCGGATTCATTCACGTCGGGCAAGAGGTCTCCTTTCGTTTTGATGCTTTTAATTACCGGGAATGGGGAATGATCAGAGGGAAAGTGACCGGAATATCCAACGATATTGTAACGATGAATAATCAGCCTGTTTTTAAGGTAAGATGTGAGCTTCAGAAATGCCTGCTTACACTGAAAAACGGATATCAGGGAAAAATCAAAAAAGGGATGACTATCACCGGTCAATTCTACCTGACCCAACGAACACTGGCTCAGCTACTTTTTGACAAAGTGGACAACTGGATGAATCCCAAACTCTCCCAATGATAACACCAATGAATATCAAAATAAAACAACATGATATCACGGATTGCGGAGCAGCCTGTCTGGCGTCAGTCGCCGCTTATTATAAGCTAAAACTACCTTTAGCCCGCATCCGTCAAATAGCCGGCACTGATAAGAAAGGAACAAACTTATTCGGATTACTCAAGGCTGCCGAACAAATTGGGTTTCAGGCAAAAGGGGTACAAGGAAATCCGGAATCGTTGTCAACCATCCCTACTCCGGCCATTGCACATGTCATCATTAATCAGAAACTGGAGCATTATATCGTTATTTACTCCGTCGGTAAGAATGTAGTAAAATATATGGATCCGGCTGACGGACAGATGCACAAGTCCTCATTCTCAGAATTCGAGAAGATATGGTCAGGAATTCTATTACTCTTAATACCTGATGAAGACTTTGAAACCGGGAATCAGCGTATATCAAACCTTACTCGTTTTATTCACTTATTAAAACCACACAAGAGTATATTATACCAGGCTATCATTGGAGCTATGGCCTATACTATCATCGGATTGTCTTCAGCAATTTACATTCAAAAGATAACCGATAATGTCATGATCAATGGAAATATCAATCTGCTCAACCTGTTGAGTTGTGCTATGCTGGTTATCCTGGTCGTTCAGCTATTCGTTGGAGCTACAAAAAGCATTTTTATGCTACAAATGGGTCAGAAAATCGATGCGCAGCTTATTTTGGGCTATTACAAGCATTTGCTTAAGCTCCCCCAGCATTTTTTCGACACAATGAGGGTGGGCGAAATCATTTCCCGGGTAAATGACGCCGTTAAGATCAGAGCTTTTATCAACGAGACAGTTGTGGGAATGGTCGTAAATCTGTTTATAGTCGCCTTTTCATTCCTCCTGATGTTTATTTATTCAGGGAAACTGGCATTAATTATGTCGGCTATCATCCCTTTTTACCTGTTTCTATACTGGCTGACTAATCGCCTTAACAAAAAACAGGAACGCAAACTTATGGAGAACTCAGCGGAGCTCGAGAGCCAGCTGGTGGAATCCATCACTTCTGTAAAGACCATCAAGCAGTTCGGGATTGAGAATTTTGCAAATATCAAAACCGAGATGCGCTTCGTAACATTGTTGGATACGGTTTATAAGTCAGGGATGAATTCTGTTTTTTCAACCTTTTCATCTGAATTTCTAACGAGGGCTTTTACCATTATTATCCTTTGGGCAGGAACCTATCTGGTATTGGATAAAACTATCACTCCGGGAGAACTGCTCTCTTTCTATGCATTGATCGGATATTTCACCAATCCGATGAGATCTTTGATCGATATGAATAAAAACACGCAGAATGCAATGATTGCTGCTGACCGCCTGTTTGACATCATGGATCTTGAGCGGGAAGAAGAGACCGATAAATCGGATCTTAAACGGGAATATGTGGGAGATATCCGGTTCGAGGATGTATCCTTCAGTTATGGAACCAGAACAGACGTGTTTGAACAGTTTTCATTTACTATTCCAAAAGGGAAGTTAACTGCAATCATCGGGGAAAGCGGCTCGGGTAAAACAACTCTCGCTGCATTACTTCAGAAACTTTATCCGATTAAAAGCGGCAAAATATATATCGGTGATCACAACATTGACTTTTACACTAATAGTAGCCTACGTCAATTAATCAGTAGTGTTCCTCAACAACTGGATCTTTTCTCCGGGAGCATTATCGAGAACATTGCGGTAGGAGAATTTAATCCGGATATCGAGCGAATCATTAACCTATGCAAGGAACTTGGCATGATCAACTTTATAGAGAAATTGCCAAATGGATTAGCATCGCAGATCGGAGAAAACGGCGCTACCCTGTCAGGGGGACAAAGGCAGCGACTGGCTATTGCAAGGGCGTTGTATAAAGATCCTGAGATCTTAATATTAGATGAAGCTACTTCAGCTCTCGATTCGGAATCTGAGTTTTACGTCCAAAAGATGATACAACAAATGGTTCGTGAAGGAAAAACCGTTATTGTAATTGCTCACCGGCTAAGTACAGTCGTGAAAGCCGATAAGATTGCTGTCATGTATGAAGGGTCTATTATAGAAGAAGGTACCCACCGGGAATTATTCAATCTGCAAGGTTCATATTACAAGATGTGGCAAAAGCAAATCCCCAGTGAGCTTTTTGATCAAATCTTTGCTTAGTGATCAAGATTTACTTTAGATTCAGGATTTTGAATTCCGGTAGATGCTCTTTGAAAGATTAAGAGCCCAACCCAATAAATAAATCTCAGTTTTTAGGACCAGGCTAAAGCCAAAATGCAAAACGGGGCACCTTTTTCAAGAAGTGCCCCGTTTCTATATTGGTACAAAGTTCCTTATACGTACTCTTCACCCAATTTCATCTGGGTATCTACCACAAACTGACGGATTCTCTGCTCATCATCTTTTTTGCAAATCAGAAGCACATTGTCCGACTCGACAATAATATAGCCTTCCAGACCCTGTACGACTGCCAGTTTTCCTTTAGGCAATACAATCATATTTGATTTGGAATCGTAAGTCAGTGATTCACATTTCAGTGTCACGTTTGCATCTGCATCTTTGGGTGAGATATCATAAAGGGAGCCCCAGGTTCCGAGATCAGACCAACCGAATTCCGCACAAAGCACTGCAACCTCTTCCGCTTTTTCCATAATACCATAGTCAATCGAGATATTGGGACAAGCCGGAAAGTTCAAATCAATAAACTCCTGCTCTTCTGGAGTATTATAGGCGTTATTTCCGGCGGCAAAGATTTCAGCGACATCTGGTAATTGTCTCTCAAATTCAGAAATGATGCTGTTTACATTCCACAAGAAAATACCTGAGTTCCAAAAGAATTCACCGGTTTGCAGGAACACCTTAGCCAGTTCCAGATTTGGCTTCTCGGTAAATGTCTTTACTTTTTTGATATTCCCCTTTACCTCTTCTCCGATCTGAATATATCCATATCCGGTTTCGGGACGGTTAGGAGTCATCCCTAACGTAAGCAGCGTTTTTTTATCCTTTACGAAGTTCAGTCCGTTTTGAATCGTATTTACAAACTCCTCTTCATTCAGAATCAAATGGTCAGAAGGGGCAACTACGATATTGGCATTCGGATTTTTACTGCGGATATGATATGAAGCCCATGCAATACAGGGAGCTGTATTACGGCGTTGCGGTTCAAACAAAATCTGAGCATCACTCAGTTCCGGCAATTGCTCTTTGATTAATCCCGCATAGCCTTCATTTGTTACGATTATGATGTTCTCTTTGGGCAGGATCTTGGCAAATCGATCATAAGTCATTTGCAGCAGAGAGCGACCTGTCCCAAAGAAGTCCAGAAATTGTTTAGGTAAGTGTGTGCGGCTAAATGGCCAGAAACGGCTTCCTATACCACCGCCCATAATCACACAATAATTGTTTCCCATAGCTTTACGGTAAATTGTTATCAGTAATTAATTTGTCGTCGTAAAGATAGCAGCAAATTTCATCCGAATCATGCTGAAAGGGTCTTTTTTTCAAAAAAAACAGCGCCACCCCTTGCAGAATTAGAAATTAGTCTTACCTTTGCACCGTCTTTAAGCCCAGATGGCGGAATTGGTAGACGCGCTGGTCTCAAACACCAGTGGATTCACTTCCATGCCGGTTCGATCCCGGCTCTGGGTACGGCTTAAAAACGCAAAAGAGCTGATAATCAATTTGATTGTCGGCTCTTTTTATTTGCGGGTAACGTATGAGTATCAAATAGTGCTCTAAATCTATTGGCAATCCATTAGT
>JAUZOF010000042.1 GCA_030706585.1 Bacteroidota bacterium | reverse complement strand
ATCCCAGCCGTTTTCTTTCATTTCGGCTTTGTATTTATCCAGCTCATTAGGGAATGCATCCTGAGGATTACCTTCATAGAATTCAAGACCCTGGTCTTTTACCATCTTCAGGATTTCAGGAGCAAGTTCACCCGGAAGTTTACCTGTTTTACCCAAAATCATATCCCAGGCATTTTTGTCAATAGTAGACCAGCGTGGCTCACCTTTAAGCATGTGCATTACATTCATCAATGCAATGTTTTTCACATACTGGCTGAATGGAGTTACCAACGGAGGATATCCGAGGCGTGGCCATATATATTCAACTTCCTGGAACAACAGAACCACGAGTTCGTTCAATGAAACTTCCTTCTTGTTCTGAGCACGAAGAGACATATTGATTGCGCTGTGCATACCTCTCAGGTCAGCCATCATCGATCCCATCATACCACCAGGCAGACCACAACCCACGAGCAATGAAGTCATGTGTTTGTTACCCGGATCAATAAAGTAACCAAGGAAGTCATCCATAAATGACTGAGTCAAAGAACGAGCCTCCATGTAAGCCTCCATGTTGATATCTGGCACTTTGAAACCGTCAGCTTTCAACATAGCCTGAATAGTGATCACGTCAGGGTGAACCATACCCCATGAAAGCGGCTCCATAGCCACGTCAAGGTAATCAGCCCCGGCACGTGCAACTTCAAGCATAGAAGCTACCGAGAAACCCGGACCGGTGTGACCGTGATACTGAACAACAATGTGAGGATATTTCTTTTTGATAGAAGCAGTCAATTGAGCGAGGAAGGTAGGACGACCAATACCGGCCATGTCTTTCAGACAGATTTCGTCACATCCAAACTTAACGGCATTGTCTACCACTCCCATATAATATTCCACAGTGTGAACCGGAGAGTTTGTAATACAAAGCGCAACCTGAGAAATCATTCCTGCCTCTTTGGCGTATTTCACAGAAAGTTCGTGGTTACGGCTGTCATTCAACCCACAGAAAGAACGTGCAATGTTAGTACCCTGTGCTTGTTTAACTTTGAAGAAAAGTTGACGAACATCTGCAGGAACAGGATACATACGGATTGCATTCAATCCACGCTCCAGCATGTGCGTCTGGATACCTACCTTATTGAAAGGAGCAGTCCAATCACGAACAGCTTTGTTCGGATTCTCACCATAGAGCAAGTTAACCTGCTCGAAAGCGCCACCATTGGTTTCAACGCGGGCAAAACATCCCATATCAATGATGACCGGTGCGATTTTTGTGAGCTGATCTACGCGGGGAACATATTTTCCCGATGATTGCCACATATCGCGATAGACTAAACTAAATTTTATTTCGCGAGACATAAGTTAGAGTGTTGTTGATTTCAAAGGCAAAAGTAGAAAAAATCCATTCAAATAAAGGCCTATATAACTGCTTATTTTTCAATATTTTTTCGAAGCAAACATCTATTGCACACATCGTTTTTGAGTGCGCAATGATTATGGATATTATTTGTATATTATAAGAAACAAGAGGATATTCATGCACTATCAATACTCGTCAGCAAAAATATATCCCAGGTAATCAATTAGCCAAATCTTCTCAAGTGCACACAACCTTATATAACAATCAAATCTCAATTTGATTTTCAACATTTATCATGAGCGCTAAATCAGAGGGGACAAAATTCGAATATAAAACCATCCTAAGGTACGATTGACAATATGAATATGGAAATACCGAAATAGCAGATAACAAAGAGGTAGAAAGATAACCTGAAACAGAATTTCAAACAAGCTAAATTGTAATCATTACATTTTTCACCTAATATTTCTTAGCCTAAACAGGAAATGCGTACATTTGCACAATTTTGAATCAATCTAAATACATTGCAAATGATCTTACATAACAAATACAGCAAAGAGGAACTCCTGAAGAGACTGGAATCAGAGACTTTCAAGCGTAAAACACTTTCATTTTACCACTATGTCACTATTGACAAACCCTGGGATTTTAGGAACAAACTCTATCAGGAACTGACAGAACTGGAGTGTAACGGACGAATTTATGTAGCTCGTGAAGGTATAAACGCACAGATGAATGTCCCAGAACACAACAAAACAAAACTACTAGCTCTATTGGACAGTTATAACGAACTGCAGGACATGCCCATCAAATGGGCTCTGGAGGAAAAAAAACACTCTTTTTACAAGATGATTATCAAGGTAAGGAAGAAAATCGTGGCTGACGGGTTGAATGATGCAGACTTTGACCCGTCAAATGTCGGTCGCCACCTATCGCCGATGGAGTTTCACCGCCTGTCTGAAGATGAAAATACAATAGTTGTAGATATGCGCAACCACTACGAGAGTGCAATCGGGCGCTTTAAAAATGCGTGGTGCCCCGATGTGGAATGCAAGTCTGTACTTTCTCTTTCTGAACCCGAACGCTTCGTATATCGCAATAAATTGAGGGAAAAATATGCGGGAAGTCAGATCTTCAGAAGCCGGCTTCGTCCTAAGCTCTATACCTGAACAGACTTATCAGGGAATCAGACACAATAAACTGTGACAATATCGGATAAAAGGAGTCAAACAAACACATCATTAAAATCAACGGTAAGTTCTTCGGAATTTACCTTTTTTTGTGCTAATGGCCAAAACAAGCTGAATAACATACACACTTAACATATTCACGATTATTAAAATAACAAATCGCTGAATCAGGCTCAATGTCTCAAATATTTGCAAAATAATCACGGGAAAAGAGTTGGATATTTAAAAGATTATTACAACTTTTGCATGTAAGAGTTTTCACTCAGTCGACCCTGATTCTGGTTTTCTCCGGAATAAGAAGAATTTCCTAAAAACGTATCTCGACCTTTTTATCTAATCTATAAATTCTTCAAACATGAAAAGAGTATTGTCGTCAATTGCACTGCTTGCTACACCGCTGTTAGCGATGGCCAGTGAAGCGGATCTGAAAGTCCCCGAACTTACAGCTTCGCAGAATTCTCTCCTATCCATTGGATTTGTCGTTTGTTCATTGGGACTGATTTTCGGGCTGTATCAGTTTCTGAAAGTGAAAAATCAGAAAGCGCACCAGTCTATGCTGGATGTTTCGCATGTCATCTTTGAAACATGCAAAACCTATCTGCTGCAACAGGGAAAATTTCTGATCATTCTGTTTCTCTTTATCGCTGCCTGCGTCGCCTTTTACTTTGGCGGATTACAGGGAGCCGGTGTGGGAAATGTGCTATTGATCCTGAGCTGGACGGTCATCGGTATTTTAGGTTCTTATGGCGTGGCATGGTTTGGCATTCGCATGAATACCTTAGCCAACAGCCGCATGGCCTTTGCCGCTCTCGAAAGGAAACCGCTGAAACTGCTGCATATTCCATTGAATGCGGGTATGAGTATCGGAGTAGCGCTGATCTGTGTGGAGTTGATTATGATGTTAATCATTCTTTTATTCGTTCCACGCGAAGTTGCAGGTTCTTGCTTTATCGGTTTTGCTATTGGCGAATCGCTGGGTGCTTCCGCTCTTCGTATTGCCGGAGGTATCTTTACAAAAATTGCAGACATTGGCTCCGACCTGATGAAAGTGGTTTTCAAAATTGGTGAAGATGACCCCAGAAACCCCGGCGTAATTGCCGACTGCACTGGTGATAACGCAGGAGATAGCGTTGGTCCGACTGCGGATGGCTTCGAGACCTATGGTGTGACCGGCGTGGCATTGATTTCATTTATCTGTCTGGGTGTTTTTCCTGAATACCAGGCTGAAATGATTACCTGGATCTTTGCAATGCGTATTCTGATGATCATTACCTCTATTGTGTCTTTCTGGATCAATAATGGTATCAGCATCGCAAGATATAGCGAAACCGACGACCTGGATTTTGAAAAACCGCTGACCAGTCTGGTTTGGATTACTTCTATATTATCTATCGGTATGACTTTTGCTGCCAGCTATCTGCTGATCGGCCCCGATTCAACAATCGGAGCAAAAGACGGCAATCTATGGGTCGTTCTCTCAGGCATCATTAGCTGCGGAACACTGGGCGGCGCCTTAATCCCTGAGTTTACAAAGATTTTCACCAGCACCAAATCAGGTCACGTACAAGAAGTTGTAAGTGCCAGTAAAGAAGGAGGTGCGTCTCTGACCATTCTTTCGGGATTTGTAGCCGGTAACTTTAGTGCATTCTGGCAAGGCATGGTATTCTTCGTATTAATGTTGGCTGCTTATCTGTTTAGTACTGCTGGATTGAGTGGGTTCATGGTTTACTCATCAATCTTTGCGTTCGGGTTGGTGGCTTTCGGATTATTGGGCATGGGGCCGGTAACAATTGCCGTGGACAGCTACGGACCGGTAACAGATAATGCGCAATCAGTTTACGAGCTTTCCCTGATCGAAGACGTCCCAAACATTGCACAAGAGATTGAAAAAAATTTCGGATTCAAACCTGATTTCGAAAAAGCGAAACATTATCTCGAAGCGAATGACGGTGCTGGAAATACCTTTAAAGCGACAGCTAAACCAGTGCTGATCGGAACGGCAGTCGTCGGAGCCACTACCATGATTTTCTCCCTGATCCTCGTTATACAGAAAGTACTCGGAGTAACCCCCGAAACTATTCTTAATGTTCTGAACCCCTGGACTATTTTAGGCTTCCTCTGCGGAGGTTCTGTTATTTACTGGTTTACCGGTGCATCTACTCAGGCAGTAACTGTCGGTGCATACCGTGCTGTGGAATATATCCGCCAGAATATCAACCTCGATCCGAACGCTGAGAAAAAGGCCTCGATCGAAAAGTCAAAAGAGGTAGTAAAAATCTGTACCCAATATGCTCAAAAAGGGATGTTCAATATTTTTATTGCAGTATTCTCATTTGCCCTGGCCTTTGCATTTATCTCAGGAAGAGAAGTGTCCAATGCGGCGCCTCAGATTGCATTTGCTGCCGCTTCTTTCTTTGTGAGCTATCTGATCTCCATTGCGGTATTCGGGCTTTTCCAGGCGATCTTTATGGCTAATGCCGGTGGTTGCTGGGATAATGCCAAGAAGGTGGTAGAAGTGGATTTGAAACAGAAAGGAACTCCTCTGCACGATGCAACAGTTGTGGGTGACACCGTGGGCGACCCCTTCAAAGATACCTCTTCTGTGGCGATGAACCCGATCATCAAATTTACCACGTTGTTCGGTTTGTTAGCGATGGAGATTGCCATCTCTCCGAATTTCAGGCCTGTAGCTCCTTATGTGGGGATAGTATTCCTGCTAATAGCCCTGATTTTTGTATGGCGCTCATTCTATCGAATGAGAATTGAGAAATAAATTGAAATTGGAAGTTTTGAATAAGAGTCTCATTTCGTATGAGGCTCTTATTTTTTTATAACATGGACAGAACGTTTTACGCTCGCCACGAACGTAATATTTCCCTAAAAGAAGCTACGATCTATCATTTTCAAAGAAATGAACACCTCTTTTTTGTTGTATATTGAAATGGATCTATCCATTTATCCCGATATTTACCCTATTATTCACTCAAAAATCAAAAGCAATGTCAGTAATCATGGAATTTGCGATCTTCCCGACCGATAAGGGAGCGCATGTCAGCCAATATGTCAAAAAAGTAGTCGATATGATTGACGCCCTGCCTTATAAAAGCGAGCTAACCCCGATGGGAACCATTGTAGAATGTGACACAATGAATGAATGCCTGCATATTATCTCAAAAGCCAATACCATTCTGGAAGAGGACGCCGAACGCATTTATTGTACGGCTAAGTTTGACAACAAACCAGGCAAAAGCAATCAGATGAAGCATAAGATTGAAGCCGTAAGGGGGAAATAAAGATGGAGCAAATATCTAAATCCGGACTATCTACTGAAATAATGCAGGAATTCAATGCGGTAACAAGACAGGTCATGCCAAAAGCTCCGATATCCCTTCTCTGCATATCGGAGGGGCAAACCATCATTATCTCCGGAATATCGGAAGCGGATTCTGCTTTTATATCGCAAATTGGAACACAAAGCTTACCTCAACGCTTCTTCCAATCGTTTCCTCCAACTCCGGCAGAAACCGAAAACGCAATCATAGAGGTTGAAGAAGAAGTTATGCCTATACGAAAAGGATTGCCCATCCATTCTGAATTATATACCAGGAATTCAATAATCCGGGATATGGCAAAACTCACTGTTTCAGAAATTACAGAAGATAAGGTTGTTATTTTGCGGGAAAACATCGAACATTTATTCAACCGGTTATCGGCCATTATTACAGGTCGTCCTGCAAGTCAGGATATTCTACCGGCAAATAACGAATTTGCATCTGCTCTGTTGATTCTGCGGGAAGTAATGCATCATCTGGGTTTTGAAAAAATAACGATTCTGAAGTAGAAGCAATTTGTGTAAAAAGAACCAGCAATGGAAATACTGAACCCTTTCCAGAACCATTGAGCTTTAAAACCCGATTAAAGAAATGCCCCTGTCAACCAATGGTTACAGGGGCATTTCTTCGTTCAATAACAACTGGCTCTATCAACCTGTGATATTGAATATCAGTTTTTATTAAACACAAGAGTCACACTCGGCATAGGGTTCAAACCCAGTGCGGTCAGGTCTACAGAAGCGATTTTTGACTCAACTTTCGAAATTGCAGGAACTGCACTTTTCACCAAAGCCATCAAATCCGCATTATTTGCATTTGCAGTAGTATCAACCGCACTGATTAACGCTGAAATATCCGACACTGACATTCTAACGGTCATCTGAGTAGAGCTTATCGCAGCTACATCCAGTTTAATTGACCGATTGGCCAATGTAGGTAAAGTCAGGGTTACTACACCGGTGGATACACTGTAAGTGTCATTAAAGGCCAATCCCAAATAAGGCAAATTAAGTGTTCCTGTTTTGTCAGTCGTATAACTAACAGTACATCCTTCAAAAATGGGCAGAATCGTTTTGCCGATAGAGTCTGTATTAACCTGATAATACTTCATTAAAATTCCGCCATCGTAGGTACACTGATTTGAATTTGTCTTCCAGCTTCCGACAATATTCTCATTAATTGTTGCTTCATCTTGCTTACAACTGGTAAATACCGGCACTAAGGTAACTGCCAATAAAAAGATCAAAAAACGAGTTCTCTGTTTCATATCATCTCTAAAATTAATTTTTAACGGCGGCAAAGGTAGAGATTCTGGCAGAAATAACTTCCCGAAAGCAATTCTTTTTGGAGAATAAATCAAGAAATACGATGTGATTTATTCCTGAGAACGTAAGCTCTTCCACATCGGATTTCGTTTTGCAATCTCAGCATATACCGGACAATCTTCATCGTGTGCGCCGGGCAGATAACCGATACTCATCAGAAACTCATTGACTATCTCTCCGCCGGTAAAGCGGAATGTTTTCTTAAACAGCTTCGTCCACTCCTCTTTAGTTTTAGGATGATTGTATTCCAGCCATTTTTCAAATGAGTTGTATTCTTCCTGAAGCCGGAGAATCGTCTTGGCATTCTCAATAGCCGCATTTATTTTGAGACGATTGCGGATGATGCCGGAGTCAGCCATAAGTCGTTCCCTATCCATTTCTGTGTAAGCAGCTATTTTGCGAATATCATAGTTGTCATACGCTTTGCGGAAGGAGGATTCCTTTTTCAGTATCGTTTCCCAACTCAGTCCTGCCTGGTTTATCTCAAGCAGAAGTCGGCCAAACAACTCGTTATCATCATGAATGGGAAACCCGTAATGATAATCGTGGTAGTCTTTGTGGAGAGACTTTCGTCCTTCATCCATCAATTCGATATAACGACAATAAGACATAATTGATTTGATTTAAAATACACGTTTAGCTTTACCTCCTCCTATCTTAACACTGATAGTAATCGTATGCGTAAGGCCATCCATCTCTTGATGTTGTTTCGTGAATCGGTTATTCTGGTAAGTATATCTGAGATTGAAGGACGAAAAGATGTAACTGTACTTCCTTTTCACTTCATTATAGGTGTACCCTTCGGATATTCCCCATCCAAAATCAATGCCAAACAATGGTGATGTCTTTGTACTAATTTCAGCATTATTTAGGTCAGGATATTTTCTTGTCACGTTATCATTAGGCATCGCTGTAAGCCAACCCACTCCGACAAGCGGTGTCAGATTCATTTTCTTAGATAATCTAAATGCATATCCCAGACTCAACTCTGGCAAAAACAAATCAGTACCACTATTGGCAGGCCAAAGGATTCCTTTATAATAGAGATTTTCATGGGTTTTGCTGAAACTCATAAATAAACGGGTATTAAACTGCCAGTTTTTATATCCCCAAAGAATACCCAAGCCTAATCCACCACCCGTACCCAGGTAATTCCGAATATGAGGCGACATAATGGTCGTTCCCAGAGACAGTTCATATCCAAATAAAAATCCCTTCGGTTTATATTCATAGCGCATATAGTTTCTCACGTATGAAGTCAGGTTGCTCTCAGGGTAACTATTCAGGAATACAGTCGCATCTGCATTGACTTTATCCTGATATCTGGCACCTTGTAATGGAGAGGTATAATTATCAATATTCATCAGGATAAATGCTTTTTTATCCGCGGTCAGAGTATTATCAGCATTCACCTCAACTGACAGCTTGTCCTTATTTTCTACCAGTTTATTGTAAAGCATCTTTCCCAGTCCGTCTTCTTTCGGTTGCAGTTTCTCCTTAACCTTTCGGATACTCTCATCATTGGTACTGACAATGCCTTTGACAAAAGCGGCATAATCCTTCAATATCAGGTTTATAATCCTTTTCTCATAGGGATACAGCGCAATGTAATACTCGTTTTCGTAATCATTCACCAGAGTTTGATACAAATCCCGGATAGAAGCGGTATCATTCGCAATAACCTTGTCAATTAACAACGTTCTGTAGCGGTAGATTTGCTCGGTCTTTGATTCAGGACGATTATTTTGCATAGGCAAAGCCTCCGCTGATACCATAGAACAAAAAAATAGATAGCACAAGAGGCTCGCTGTAATGTATAATCTCATAATAAATATCAGGTTGAAGTAGCTGGTATAAATGATATCACTCTTTCACTTAGAAGAATTCTATTTAAAGCTGAATCGTATTGGTAATGTAAATTCCATCGAAACCAAACGACCTTCAAATCGTCCGGGTTTCCACAAAGGCATTTCCTTTACCACCCTTACCGCTTCTTTATCCAGTACCGGATGTACCCCTCGGTCAACAGATACATCTGAAATTGAGCCGTCTTTATTCACGATAAACTTTATATAAACAATGCCTGTAACTCCATTCTTTTGAGCTAAATCCGGATACTGTAGTGTTTCTCCAATATACTTATACAAAGCAGGTAATCCTCCAACAAAAGAAGCTCTCTCCTGATAAGAACAATAGTCGGTCTTGTTTCCATCTTCATCAAAGCACTCCCCGGAAACCCACTCTCCCTTTTTCCATTTCTCAGCCCGCTTTACTTTCCCATTACGATAGAATACTGTAAAATCCCCATCCAGCATATTTTCCTTATAGGTACACTCCACTCTTTTTTCCCCACTTAAATACCATTCTGTATATTTCCCATGACTAGTTGGTATCGTTGCAGTTACGTTATTTCCATTATTCTTAAATTTCTGATCATACTCCTCATATTCAATCATTGGAGTATCAGATTGTAAATATCGAATCGTATGGGTATGAACATTCGGATTAAATTCATCTTTTATTTCATATCCTTCTGCCTTATCTTTATCACAGGAAATCAGATTTCCGTTTTCATAACGAACGAAGACTGTATCAGACTTCTGTGATTGCGTTTCGGTCTGAGCAACTCCATTGAAGAGGGACAAAGCAAAAAACAAAGCAAATAGTTTTTGTTTCATAATTCATTTATTTCGATAAACCAGATTCACCACTCCGGTTTCAAAAGATTCTAATTTTATCAGTGTATAAGGTGTTTCTTTGGGAGAATCAGAGAATAACCGGATTCCCTTACCCAATATAACCGGAATGATGCTTAGAGTCATTTCATCAATGGCATCCAGATTGAGGAACTGCGTAATCAGCGTTCCCCCTCCTACCAGCCAGATATTTTTTGTACTTTCCGATTTTAGGTTCTCGATTGTCTCCCGGTCAATCTGATACAGAGGAAAAGTTTGTTCCGTCTTTACCCGATATTCCTGATCTCCGGTAACCACATAGGTTTTGTAATTCGGATAGGGCCACTCTTCTACCAAAGCCAATAGCTCTTCATAGGTTTTTCGACCCATGATTATCGTATCCACCCCGTTGATCAGTTCATTATAGCCATGATCAATCCGTTTGGGATTGGGTAATCCGAGTAACCAGTCCAGCGAACCGTCTTCACGGGCAATATACCCATCAATGGATTGGGCGATAAAGAGTTGTATTTGGGTTGTTTCCATTTATCTTCTCTTACAAGTACTTAAAAATTAGTTTGCTTTTCGAGCGAATGCATCTTTCACTATCAATCTCATAATCCATATCAAAGATTGATTGGGATTAAACTCTATTTTCTCCAGAGTACCGCCACAACGAACCATTGCATTTTTGAAATCATCAGGATTTATCTTTTCCTTCAGATAAAATTTCTCAAAACACAATATATTTGTCCCCAGATGGTTCGTACTGGAAGTAAAAGCTGTATTGGTTGAATCTGAAATAGAAAAGCTTAAGGTATTCAATGATCCAGGTTTTGATGACAGTCTATGTCCCGGCATTACTACTTTTTGCCCCTTTAATGGCATTACTTTTTCTTCCAGTTCTTTATAAGACATCTTTCCCTCTGTTACCAGACCTGCTGCAGAAAAAATATTTATATACACTACAATACCCTTTAAATCTGAAGTATCTTTTTCTGCCGCTTTCAATAATTTAGAAGATTCTTTATAAGCTGATTTCCATTTTTCAGCACTTACATAAGGTATTAGGCCTTTAAAATCATCGTAGGTAATGGTCTGACTATAGAGCCCTGTTAGCAGGAACACAAACATTACGGTCGAATAAAATCGTTTCATAAGCAATTGTGATTGGATTAAAACTGAAGATTGTTATTTAAGGAAAAGGTCTGTAGATATATCCTCCCGCCCCATAACCGGACCGGGAGGATTATATTCACTTACTTAGTTATCCATCTTATTTCCGCCGGAAGGGATATCACCCTTTACAGCCTTTGCTTCCGGATTGATCATCTCCATCAGTTTCAGACCAAGCAGACCATCGACAGCGCTACCGCCACCGGTTCCGTTGGCACCACCGATTAGGATATCCGGGATCAGCTTGATATTGCCTTTGGATAGCTCTTCGGTGATCTTGTAACGGGTAAAGTTTTCTCCGCCCAACGCTTTTACAGCCAACTCATAAGCTTCAGCAGTCGATTTACCCACGGCGAGAATCTTGCCCGCTTCAGCCGCACCGGTAAGCGAAATTTGTTCCGCTTCGGCAGACGCTTTGAGCTTGATGGCTTCCGATTCCGCTTGCGCACGGGCCTTAGTCGCTTCAGCTTCTGCAAATGCACGCATCTTGGTAGCTTCCGATTCTGCGCTTACCGCCAGTTTCACGCTGGCTGCATCCCCTTCCGACTTCTTCACGGTCGCATTCGCAGTACGTTCGGCAATTTCCACACTCTGTTGAGCTTTTACGATATCCTTCTGCATATCCGCGATGGCGGTCTCTTTTTCCATTCCCTGGCGGGTCTCCTGCGCCTGTTTCTGTGTCTCGTAAGTCACTTTTTGTTCCTCTGCAATCTTACGGTCTGTCAGCGTTTTCATCAATGACTCAGGCGGCACGATATCCCCGATCAACGTATCTACAGCGTTGACGTTATATTCGTCCAGTACGGTCTTGATATGCGTTTTGGCTGACTCCTGACGCTCTTTACGGGTACTCAGGAAAGCAATTAAATCTCAAACCTGCGCCGAGTTGAGGAAGTAGATACCAATGGTAGGCTCAAGCACCTGAGAAAACAGATTCACCATGTTACCGAAGCGGGCAATTACCTTTGGCGCTTCATTGGTTGGCACGTGGATGATCTGCGCCACATCAAGGTTGAAAGGGAATCCGTCCTTGGAACGCACCGTAATGGTAGAGAGGTTTTTATCCAGATTGTGGGCTTCACTACGAGCCGCCGCCCAGTTCAGCACCAGATTGGTGGTAGGCACCAGCTCCACTTTCATGATATATTTATTGATAGGGTATTTACCCGGACCGAGAGGTTCCATCCAAACGCCCTTAAAGCCTTTCTCTACAATGTTACCGTGCTTGAAATCACTTCCGGTAAGGTCATTTCCCTCCTGACCGATGTAAGAGATCACCACGCCCACGTAACCAATTGGAATTTCGGTCATCGGTATTTCCTCAATCTGCACCGCCCAGGGATTCAGGTTGTACGAACCTGCCAGAATGACCTGAGGTTGCAAACCGCGGTTACCTCCGTTTCGGATAAAGGCATCAAAATCCTGGAAGTTGTTGTGGCCTTCCACCAGTTTACCGGCAATCTGTCCCGCTTCGATGGGCTGCCCGTCGAGCGTAGTGACGATCCCTACCATGCTCTCCTGAATGCGCACCATATCGGTGACCGACACCTGAAACAGCATGGTGTTGATCCGGTAAGATCCTGCCGTGATATAAGCAGTCTGGCGACCGCGTTGTCCACCATTGATCAGGAATTTCTCTGCATCCTGGTAATTATCACATTCTACCCGCTGCGCAAGGATGTTTCCTGTCGGGATTTCGGAACCGTCTTTAGCCAGCAACAGACCGATTTTACCTTCGGGAATTACGGTGAAATCCTCCATTGTAACGTCGTACTGCCATACCCACATGCCGAAATACATTCCCGGAGCGAGTGTCTTCGCCTGAAATCCTGCCTCTCCTTTTGTCGCAATAATACGACCGTCCGGTAGATTCTTGTTCTCGCCAAACAGCACGAATTTCTTCGTTACCAAACCGATCTTGTCCTCCGGGACAATGACAGTACCAAATAAAAACCGCAGTACAAACTTGTACAGAACGACTGCCAGAACCAGTGGAATGATCCACCAAAAACTCATTAGAATTTCCATAATAATTGATTGTATTTAGAATGATATGTATTGAAAATGACAAGTTTAAAAGTTGATTTTCAAATCAAAAGTGATAATACTGTTAAGGTCGGTTCATTAGAAAAGCATTTTCATCCCCATTCCAGAAGGAGTTAAAGCCAGTTTCATCTGCACATTCCTGGAGACTCGGGATTTTATATCCTGATTATAAGTTGCAATGGCTTTACAGTAATGTATTTTAGCTGAGATCTCAATAGGTATTGCGATTCCTATAGCGGCCAGCCCAACAAACACAGGAGCAATGCTGTAGTTTGATTTTGAGTCTTCATTGACAGAATATATTAACAGATCGGTTAAAGCCAGTGTGCCTCCTCCGATAAACAAAACTTTAGCCGCATTATCAAGAGACCTGAATTGTCTTATTTCTATAGATGCAGCTTTATTCGAAGAAACGATATTCACGATATCAGCCTGACGAAGTAATACTCCTTTTCTTAAATAGACATTTGATTTTTCTATGTTCTTAAATTCAATTGTGTCTTTCAATGTTTCACTAGCACCTGAAAGAGAGGATTGGGACTGTTGGGTATTTACCTTTTGTTGTGCAAACGTCGGCATGAAGGCCAAAAACGCTAAAATAGAAATCAGAATTACTTTCATAATAAATGATATATGATTGATTTATATATATTGGATTGTCAAAAAAAGGAATGGCTCAGGTCCTATATTGTAAACAGGCGTAGTGAATTACTCTTCCAATACCTCTGCCTCTTCTTCCGATTCACTGTTTTCTGAGAAAACATAAATAAACAGCCCTACAAGAGCGCCACTTAAAAGACCTCCGATATGAGCGGCATTGTCAATTCCTCCCGCAAGCCCCATAAATAAATTGAACCCTACAAAGATTAATATACTTGAGAGGAAAGCTTTACTAAATTGCTTAGGCAACACATTGAGAAGCATTAGAGAAAGGAATAGACCGTAAAGGCCAAAGATAGCGCCAGATGCTCCGACACTTACAGTCGCATCATGCCACCATACACTGGCTATTCCGGAGATAATTCCTGTACCGATGTAGATAGAGAGGTATTTCCATTTCCCAACAAACGGCTCTAACAGGATTCCGACAAAGAAAAGACTGTACATATTCATCAACAAGTGCATGACACCTCCATGCAGAAACATACAGGTAAGAATTCGCCAGGCTTCACCATCAGCAACGTATGGGCCGTAATTAGCCCCCCAGGTAACCAGATCATCACCCTGGAACGAAATAAAGCCACATCCGTTTATAACCATCAATATGAAAATGAAGACATTCACATACATCAGTATCGGTGTGATAAAGAAGCCATCATGGGGTTTTATCCAGGACAGAAAATCAATCATCTCTTTTCGTTGCCTTTTCGCTTGGATATTGAGACTTCTTTCGTCTGTTTTTTCCAGCTTAACCAAAGAAACCATAAGCAGAAATAACCCCGCTCCAATTCCAAATGAACCGAAGATCCAGGCAAAACGGTTACCGCAACGGGCTTCAAACGGTTCATTACTGCCGGTTAGAATAATCTCTTCTTTATCCCCGACGTAGGTACCCCGATGCACCGCTTTGTTGTATTCCTTGTGTTCATCCGAGTTTCCAATACGTTCGAAATAAGTGTATCCTGATAAAGGCATAGCATTAAATTTGACTATGCTCATCTCAGCAAACTGTTTTGAGAGCCGATCCTTTTCTTCGTTACTGAGACGATTACTGATACGATCATCAAATTCAATTCCCAAATACGCTCTTTGATAATCCAACAAGGTATCAGCGGCTTTATTACTGATCGGCACAACCACGTAAATATGAATATTGAGATCTTCGTTGTGCTTGCCACTAACTTCATATTTCCATTGTGCTTTTAACCGATTCTTATCAATATAATACTGCTTAATTGAATAATACCGGGTAGATGCACTCTTATTAATCAGGGTAGGATAATCTATTGTGGTAAGTTTCCCGGTAGCTCTGACCATATATTCCTGTGCAACAATAGTAGTTGCTATAATGGCAATTCCGGCAATCATTAAATAAAAAGTATCCGGGTCACGACTCCCCCGTTTTAGATTGAGGAGTTTAATTCTTGGTCGTAGCCAAATGATTACCGGGATCCAGACAAGCCCCATAGGCAGGAAAAAATTCACAATATTTTCTTTAAGGGGAATGATCCGTAGTTCAACGACCAGTAACCAATTCAAAAAGGTATAGGTAAGAATAAAGGCTAACGCAATTTTCAGAAATGGCAGATAGACCAGTTTTAATTTGTGCAGATAAACGTTCATTGAGTGTTATTGTGATTGTGTGTATGATAATAATGTGATCTGTGATTGAATGAATGAAAATGAATCCGGTCGTTTTGAATCAGCATTGTCTAATGTTGATTCCCCGTGTTCATTCGCTATAAAACTTATCCTTCCTCCAGCTTGCCGGATTATTGACGATATAGTGGGCAATCCTT
>JAUZOF010000419.1 GCA_030706585.1 Bacteroidota bacterium | reverse complement strand
GACCCCTGAGGATCAGCAAGCACAAATTCCGTTTGCGGCGATACTTTTTTGAAAAATCGGGTCAGGCCGGTAATGGTGCCCGAAGAGCCAACTCCCACCACAACTGCATCGACCTGATGATCGAGCTGGTCCCAAATTTCAGGAGCGGTAGTCGTTTCATGCGCCAACGGATTGTCAGGGTTTTCAAACTGGTTGATGTAATATGCACCACGTTCTTTTGCAATACGCAACGCATAATCCTGATAATACTCCGGATGACCTTTGCCAACATCCGACCGTGTCAATAGAATTTCCACACCCAGCGCACGCAAATGATTGATTTTCTCCTGACTCATCTTATCCGGAATCACCAGAATAAGGTTGTAGCCTTTCAGTCGAGCTGCCAATGCCAACCCGATGCCGGTCTTGCCGGCAGTGGCTTCTATCAGTGTATCGCCCGGACGAATCTTCCCTTTCTTATCGGCTTGAGTAATCATTGTCAAACCAACTCTGTCTTTAATAGACCCACCGGGATTTTGATTTTCGAGTTTGATAAAAAGACGGCATAACCCGGTATCAGTATGCGTCAGTTCTACTATCGGGGTATTCCCTATCGTTTCAAGAATATTTTGAGCAACCATAACGATAAATCATTATAATATGTTGATATTTTTTTGTGATATAATTTACAAATAAGACACAAGTGCTGCATACACGATGGCTCGTGCATACAGAATGAATACTAAAATTTGTAAGGTAAATGTTATTTTGAAAGTCAGTGAAACCAACGGGAAACAACAATACAAGAATAAATGTCTCCCTCTAAAGTTGGTTTCACAAACAACATATAAGAAGGCATGGGGAAGTCTGACAGACATGCAAATGCCTGATAAAAAAGGAAGGATGTGTTACTGTAGATAAATCGGAGAAAGACGGTTGCAAGATATACATGTCGGATATATCTTTTGAACTTTCAGAGTTAGTTTGTGTTTCCATTGAAAAATTGAGTTATTGGTTTGTTGAAACTAGAGATAGTGACCTTTATTTTATTCTTTTTTCTCACAAGTATAGCCAAGTATTTCCACGGCTTTCTTCAGTTTTTCCACTGTGGTTTTCTGAGGATTAAAGACAATAGTCACCTCTTTTTTGTCCAAATCGACTTTCAGATCTTTCACCCCTTTTTCCATCGGAATGTATTTTTCGATTCTGTCTTTACATGCCTGGCAATGCATGCCCACATGAAAGGTGATCTGATCTGTTTTTTTATCGGTCTTGTTTACTGGTGTTTGCGCTTGAATTGTTGCGACCAATACCGACAACAATAGAAATAGCGCCGTTCTTATTTTCATCTGTATATAATTTGTTTTAAAGTTGTCAGATAGAACTACATGCTATATACGTGTTCTTAAAAGCATGTTCATTTCATATGCCTGATTTTAATACATTCTACCCAAGCGAAGCCTCACTCCGCCATAAATTATTCTGCCGACCAATGGTCCCCATACTAACGAGGCATCAAATCCCTTTACAAACGGGTTTTCCCAATTGACGATAGGATTTGACTGTTTGTAATTCGTCAGATTTTCAATGCCGGCATATATATCCAATCGTTTAGTGTTTTTCGTCACCTGAGCAAAAATCACCGGATACACTTCAGAATAATGGGCAGCGTCACTGTAACCCGTCATACTCGCAAGCCGTGCCGGACCATTCAATTGTGTGGTACAATCAAACACCCACTTCCTGAATTTGGTAGCATAAGCCAGATTCAGAAAACCCCGATACTTGGGCGACAAAGGTTTCTCCAAACGGTACGATTGGTTACCGTCCGTAAGGGTAACGATAGTTTGATTGTAACGGAATGCCGCTGCCACATCAAAGCGCTCGAAAGGCGAGAATGAAAGATCGGCCTGCCATACGTTAGCAAACGATTTTCCCTGCGAATTATAGAAATACACATCATTCCGATTCCGTTCTATATCAGCAATTGCCTGACTATTAAATATAGTATGAAAATAATCGAGACTAAACGTGATTTTTTTATTTTCATTAACAGGGATATAAACAGCGACATTACCTCCGTAATTCCATGCTTTTTCGATGCTCAACGATTTGATACCGTTAATATCAAATTTTCTTGTCGAAGCCATCAATCCAATGTTATCGGGTATCGCATTGGGTGTTCGATAACCTTTACCCGCAGAAGCTCTGAAAACGAAATTTTTACCCAAAGCATACCGAATATTGGCTCGAGGTGTAAACAACCAACCAGCACAATTGTTATAATCTTCCCGCATTCCGGCAATTAACGTAAAGTTTTTTGCCGGTGTCCATGTATATTGGAAATAGGCTCCAGGCACCAATTCTTTCCGGTTCAACCATGTAAGCGGCACATTATTTTCAGCTAATTTATCCTTAAAGTAGGTCTGATAATCATCGTACGACAAATTCAGCCCCATTGTGTACTGATTGTTTTTATTGCCTATCCAGGACGAAAAAATCAAATTGCTATAGAACGACAATTGCTGTCCGTAATAGAGTTTGTAAGTGGGCTCGGCACCAAAATAGCCTCTCAGATCATGATATGTCAAACTATTGATCCATGCAATGCTTTGTCCCGGTTTGCCCACAAAAACACCCGTTTTGTTATACACATTAAAATTCTTATTCGCCACATCAGTCACATAATACACATCAGCCCTATGACACTGAGGAGATCGACCACCGTCAACATCTTCGTATAGGAAACTAATACCTGTTCTCGACTCTAATTTCTTTGCCTGATCAACATATAACCAACGATTGAAAGCCGTAAATTGTTTCGATTTTGGCATATCCATAAAATGATCCTTGTTACGATCATGCACGTGAGTATCCAATGATCCATGTATCAATAGATTGGTCCATAATTTTTTAGATAATTGCCGCGATGCGGTCAGGTTGGTTTCATACATATGGACACTACTGGTATACGCATCGGCATAAAAATCTTCTACCGTATTTGGTTTTTTAAACTCCAGATTGATTTGTCCGGTAATCGCTTCGTAACCATTCACCACCGACGATGTTCCTTTCGATATCTGAACCGATTCCAGCCACGAACCAGGAATATGATTCCAGCCATAAGGCGCTGACAATCCACGTAATGTTGGAATGTTTTCAGCCAACATTTGTCCATAAATGCCGGAGAGTCCGAGCAATTGTATCTGACGGGCTCCAGAAACCGCATCGGCATATCCAACCGTCACCGTCGCACTGTTTTCAAAACTCTGAGCCAGGTTGCAACATGCCATCTTCATCAACCCATCGGAATTAATAATTTCGGTTTTCTGAACGGCCAGTTTTGCAATAGTAGCATCACTTTTGGAGGCTTTAACTTCCACCTCCGACAAACTAATACCTTCTTTCAGAACAAATTCAACCCGTGTCAGCGTATCGGATTGAGCTATAAGAACTGTATCCGGCACAAAACCAATAGAATTGACAATCAGCTGTGTTTGTTCCGGTTTATCGTGCCTGATCGAAAAAAAGCCGGCTGCATCGGTTATAACCCGGTTTTTATTATTGCCCAGAAAATGCAGATTGGCATTCTGTAAGGGCTGTTTATTGCCCTCGCTATCCCATTTATAGACATAGCCGGAGATTGGCCGGGCAAAAATCGACAACGCAGGCAGTAGCACACCCGACAGGATAATCACACCCACCATCGCGTTGCCTGAAAAATGTCGGCACAATCGATCCAAATATTTCGTATCAAACAAAAGCACAATTATTTACTGTTTAGATATTTACAACACAATTTCACCTCAAAGTCTATTTTTTGAAAACTCGATATAACACCTCTTGCTCGGGTGTTCTTTGCCGACATAAGGATAGCGGATGATCACATCATCATAACCAATATTGTATTTTTGTAACAGATCAATTATCGTTTCTACCTTAAAATTATTCCAGGTAGCTTTCGCATTTTCTTTGTTCAAAAAAGCCTCTACCCGAATCGAGTCGTCATTACCTATGTGAAACGAAAACAAGGCTTTACCACCGGGTTTGAGAATGCGATGCCATTCCGATAACGCGAGGCCGATTTCGGTATATGTAAAATGCACGATGCCATAAAAACAGATGATACCGTCCACACTTTCATCGGGCAATCCGGTATCCAATAGATTTCCGTACTCAAACTTTATGTGCGGATACTTATGACCCGCAAACGCTAATGATTTTTCAGAAATAT
>JAUZOF010000418.1 GCA_030706585.1 Bacteroidota bacterium | reverse complement strand
CGTTCTGTATTGTCGGCAATCGAGTAAGTGATTGTTTTATCAGCTACGGCATAAGTTGGAAGAGAAATAGAGGTTGGTCCTCCCTTCAACAAACGAGTCGAAGCTCCATAAAAGTCAACCGGTTTAGACCGATACCAGTCATAAGATTGAACCTTACCACTTGCATCCAATTTAATGTTACACATAGCTGCCGGTACGATCTTTGTCATACGAGGGTCTGTGACGCCTGATGCTCTCATGTTGGTCAACAAGTTGTAGTAATATTGAGAAATACGCTGTGTACTTCCATAACCAGCATAGTCCCAGTTACCGTTTGTCATCACGGGGTCTCCAAACAAATAATCCGTCACATCTGAAGAGCTGTTGAAACATGGGCCGACCGTATTATCACCGATTGCCTGAGGCCCTTTTGACAAGCAGTCCAGAATATCATCCGGCTTAAACAGATCTGTTTTCTTGGAGAGTTTCAATAAGTAGCGAGCTTTGAGGCCATAGCAAAGTTTAACCCATTTGCTTACCACTCCATTATTCCACATATCGCCTTCAGCAAGAGTGGTTGCTCCGGCTTCCTGGGTTTTTCCGAACAATTGAATGGCTTCGTCCAACTTGGCAATACAGCCATTGAAGATAGTTTTGCCATCATCGTATGTTGGACTTGCAATTCCGGAAAGAGCTTGTGTATAGGGAATTTCGCCATACAGGTCGAGCATTTCCATGAAACCCATGGCATGAAAGACATCGGCTACGGCCATGTAATGATAGGCCCCTTCCTTTTGCGCTTTTTCGTATAAATCGTTCAGATTGGCAGCTACTTCTACAAACCAGGTTTGATAAGGAGTTGTAGTATTACCGGCGGCACATGCCCAGGTCACAGCCAACGAGTTGGGATTAGCACTGCTACTATAAAAAACACCTGCCTGGCAAGCCGTCCGATAATTGGTAACACCTGCCGAGTACATATAAAAGTGTTGAATCCATGGAAGTCTGTTTGATATTTGAGCACTCTTATTGTTTGGAGAATCTGGATCGGTATTTACATCCAACCAATCTTTACATGACGTCAGATTCAAAGAGAGCAGACAACCTATGACAAATATGTATATTAAATTCTTCATAATCTTGATCCTTTCCGTTAGTTAAAATGTAATATTTACCCCAAATGAAAAACTGGAAGTCGAAGGCACACTACAGTAATCGATGCCTGTCGAACCCGAACCTCCGGTACCACCTGCGGCACTTACTTCCGGATCCATTCCCTTATAGTTGGTCCAGGTAAAGAGGTTGGTTCCTGTTGCCGTAACCGATAATCCCTTGATCACCTTTTGCTTCTTCAGCAACTTCGAAAAGTCATAATTAAGAGAAACTGATCTGAGTTTCATCCAATTGACTGAAGTAATAAAGTTCTCGGAATTTTGGTTGTAGTTAGCCCAGTATTGTTGGATCATATATTTTCCCGAATAAGTAGCTCCACCAATGGTGTAAGATTGATTTGCGTTATAGGTTTGCGAAAACTCGGCTCCGGTTTGGCTATTGATGCCTGTTACTGTCACCGATTCACGATTGTTGGCTGTAGTCCTTTTACTCATGCCGTTTGCAACCAAGTAATATTCTGTTCCGTTGTACACATCTCCACCAATACGGAAGTCAAGCAGAAATGAGAGAGTCAGGTCCTTAATACGGAATGAATTATTCAAACCTCCAATAAATTTAGGTTCTCGATTACCAACAATTTCATTATTCGAGGTTGATGACAGTTTATACAAACCTGTAGTCGGATCGACCAAAAGACGACCTTTTTTGTCTTCTGTTCCGTTTGATCCGTTTTCATGCAACACACGACGTCCGGTTAATGCCAGGAAGTTACCGCCATTAGGAATAGACGCTGCTTTTACTGTACCGAATTGAGCATCGGTGGGATAGAAATAATCCACTCCTTTGAGAAAATCACCCAGTTTGCCTCGGTTGTAGGAAGCATTGAGTGTTACATTCCATTCGAAATCCTTTTTAACGATGGGTTTGCCTGTAATGGCAAGTTCCATACCATCATTAATTACCGATCCCGAATTAATAGAGGTCATAATATAACCACTGGCATTCGACAAACGTGGAGAGGCAATCTGATTCTTCGTCTGACTGTGATAATAGGTATAATCTACACCAATACGTCCATTCAGAAATCTCAATTCGCCACCAACTTCCCACGAAGTCTGAATTTCAGGCTTCAAAAAGGGATTTCCACTGGTATAGCTGTTACCGATTCCAATATAGGAGCCGTAATTCAACGGGCTGGTCAAATAGGTTAGAGTTGCATAAGAATTGGCGTCTTTACCAACCTGAGCCCAGCTACCACGAACCTTACCAAATGAAAGGATATTATTTTTGGGTATTAACTCTGTGAAAACCACAGATCCACTCACTGAAGGATAGAAGTATGACTGGTTGTCTTCCGGCAGAGTGGATGACCAGTCATTACGTCCCGTTGCTGTGAGGTAAGCAATATTTTTATAAGAAGCACGGAATTCTCCGTAAGCACCGACCAAACGTTTTTTTACGGTCGCATCTTTGAAAAACTGGTTGGTAGATGCAATGTTATTGAAACTTATGGTTCCGGCTGTGATAAAATTGTACCCCCAATGAGTTTGATTGGTACGTTCGGTGTTTTCTGTGGTAGTTCCCAATAACAAATTCAGATCAAAATCGCTGATTGTTTTATGGAAATTACTCATAATATTGGTAGTCGTGTAAGCATAGTCATAATTGCTTTTACTCAAACGACCTTTCTGATACATTTCAGAAACTACCGAACCTGGGGCAATGTAGGTATATGCATCGGTGGTGTATTGGTCATAACCCAGACGGGCAGAAACATCCCACCAACTTGTAATTTTATATGATCCGCTAAGAGCACCCGTAAAACGTTTGGTTTTATCATTCATTTTATCCATATTGGTAATCCAATAGGGATTTTCCGTGTCATTAGCCAAATCGAATATTCCATCAAACAAACGGTATTTAGTACCATCGTCATTCAGATATTTTGACATGTTCTCAGTCCGAGGCCAGCCATAGACAGCTGTCATGGTACCATTACCTCCACCTCCATACAGACCCGAAGTGGTTAAAGTTTTATCAGTATTTGCAATAGAATAGGCGACGTTGGCATCAACTGTCAAACGTCCGTATTTTTGCTCTCCGTTGAACCGGAAAGTAGTTTTGTCATATCCGGTTTTGCTGATGATACCAGACTGATTGAAGTTTGAGCCGGATAAATAGAAAGATCCATTCTTAGAACCTCCCGATACACTGACATTATTATCCAGAACTGTTCCACTGTGAAAGAAATCGCCGATATTATCGTACAACTTAGTCCCCGCGGGAATCTTATCTCCCCACGAGTTATATGTTTGATCAGAAAACACGCCATTGGTAGAATAGAACCCACGACCAAATTCGGTTTGTGTTTCTGGCAGTTTATTTGCCCACGAAGAGCTTAATTTGCTACTGAAGTCAACTTTTACCGTTCCTTCAGCACCTTTTTTGGTAGTGATAATAATAACACCGTCGGCTGCGCGTGAACCATACAAAGCGGATGCGGCAGCGCCTTTCAGCACGGACATCGTCTCGATATCTTCGGGGTTGATGTCCATAATACGGTTAGAATAGGAAGTATTACTACGAGACATCCCGTCAGTTCCTGTATTACCAATAACCGAAGTAGAATTGTCGTAGATAACTCCATCCACAACAAACAATGGCTGGTTTTCCCGTCCTTCCGACGTTGAGTTACCTCCACGAATAGTAATGCTTGCTCCAGCTCCTGCGGCTCCACTACTTTGAGTAATGTTTACCCCTGGAACTTTACCAGCCAATGAGTTAACCACGTTGGTATTCTTGTTCTTCATCAGTTCTTGAGAACCCAAATCGGAAACAGAATAACCCAATGCTTTTTTCTCTTTTTTGATGCCCATAGCCGTCACGACAACTTCGCTAAGTGCTTTGGTATCTTCTGTCAGAACAATTGTGTAGTCTGCAGCTGCACCCACTGGCATCTCCTTAGTGGCATATCCCACAAATGAGACCACCAATACGGCCCCTTTGGATGCCTTTAACGAAAACTCGCCAGCAACATCAGTAATTGTCCCACTACCGGTTCCTTTTACCTTGATACTAGCGCCAATAACCGGTTGATCAGAAGCATCAACCACCTTTCCTTT
>JAUZOF010000417.1 GCA_030706585.1 Bacteroidota bacterium | reverse complement strand
TAAACAATTATTGGGCAAATATGGATTTTATGATGCTTTTAACCTGAACATGGTATCAGGCCAACAGGTAGTTCGTTCGTATCTGGCAATCGATCAGGGACCGATTGCGGCGATGATTGAGAACTACCGGAGCGGCTTACTCTGGACTCTCTTTATGCAAAATGAAGAGATTGGCAACGGACTAAAAAAATTGGGATTTCAGTATAAATAATGTTTTGATACTGGCATTCCATAAATTAAGAAAATAGATTGTCATGAATTAATTAACACAAAATCAGAACTATGAAAAAGAAAATTTATCTCTTCTTGTTGCTATTCGGATCATTTTCAATGTATCTGATGGCACAGACCAATGTGTCAGGAAATGTGAAAGATGCCGAGACAAAAGAAGCACTAATAGGAGTTAGTGTTGTCATTAAAGGCACCACTTCAGGTACTATTACCGATATGGATGGAAAATTTTCGTTGGCAGTTGCGCAAGGTAAAACATTAGTTTTCTCATATATCGGATATGAATCTCAGGAAATTCTTGTAAAAGGAGGTAGTTATACAATTAGTTTGAAATCAGCATCCCAAAAACTGAATGAGGTAGTTGTAATTGGGTATGGCACGAGTAAAGCTAAAGATTTGACTGCTCCTATTGCCATTGTTAAAGCGGAAGACTTGGTGAAACGAACCACATCATCGCCAATGAACGCCTTACAGGGAAGTGCTGCCGGTGTTCAGGTTGTGACAGTGGGCTCTCCGGGTTCTTCTCCGACCGTTCGTATTCGTGGAGTAGGTTCATTGAACAACGAAGGTCCTTTGTATGTGGTTGATGGAATGTTTTTTAGTAATATCGATTTTTTGAGCAGTAATGATATTGAAGACATGTCTATCCTGAAAGATGCTTCTGCTGCAGCTATTTATGGGGTAAAGGCAGCAAACGGTGTGGTTTTAATCACAACAAAAAAAGGAAAGTTGAACACACCTACCAAAATCACGTATGATGGATATGTGGGATTACAAACTCCTGTACATATGCTGAAAATGGCAAACGGTAGCCAATATGCAACCATGGAAATGGCCAAACAAAATTCATCCGATTTGGCTCATGTTACATTATCAGCACAAAAGTTTGGTGGAAGCGGAACCAACCCGACAACCAATACTGACTGGTACAACGAGATTATGAAAAAATCAGCCATGACTCACAACCATAACTTAAGCATTGCCGGTGGAAGTGATAAAGCTACTTATAATTTGGGACTGAGCTATTTGTATCAGGACGGTGTTATGATCTCTAGGAATAACTACAAACGGTTCAATATTTTAGCTCAAACTGATTTTCAGGCTTATAACTGGTTGAAAGTAGGGTATAAAATAATTTTGTCAAACTCTACTTTATTCTCTCCCAATAACGCTGCTTTTGCTAATGCATATTATGCATCTCCGTTGTATCCGGTATATGATCCGGCTAACACAACAGCGACACCAACCGACTATGCTTCTGCTACAAGCTTAGGATATGCCAATGGGGCATTTTCGAATGCTGTTGCTGCGGCTAATTATTATTATGACAAAACCACCGGTTGGCAGGTGATGCCCACCGTGTATGCAGAAGTTTCGTTGATTAAAAACAAACTGACATTCAAAACACAACTAAGTGAGAGATACGCTTCAAATCTTGAATTGAAATATACACCTGCGTACTATGTTGATGCTTACCAGTTATCTCCTAACAGTCTTTCTCTATTGGAAGAAACCAAGGATAGCTGGAGTAATTACATTGTGGATAATCTCTTGACTTATAAAGATGCTTTCAAGCAACATCATTTTACTGCTATGCTGGGTCAGTCAATTCGGGATGAACGCTGGAGACAACTCAAAGGTACAGCACCCGACGTTCCTGGTCCGCAGGAAGAGTACTTGTATCTTGCTTTAAGCAATGCTGCTTCAACGAGCTATACTGTTAAAGATGACGGATCTGATTTTCACGGTTTTTCATGGTTTGGTAGAGCTACTTACGATTATGCTTCCAAATACCTGCTTTCAGCAACATTCCGTGCTGACGGGAGCTCCAAATTCCAGCAACATTGGGGTTATTTTCCTTCTGTAGGTGCAGGCTGGATTATCTCGGAAGAAAGCTTTATGAAACACCAGCATTTCCTTGATTATTTGAAAGCCCGTGTAAGTTGGGGTATGCTGGGTAATGATGGTGTTCCCAACAATGTCAATTTTGCTACTGCAACAACCAATAATGGAGTATACGGAAGTACTGCAACTGCTGATGGAGCTTATGTGCCCGGCTATACAATTAACAGCATCTTTACAAAATTCATGAAATGGGAAGTCGTAAATGAATGGGATGCCGGTATTGATTTCTCTACCTTTGGGCAACGTCTGAACGGTACGCTTGATTACTATCACCGTATTACCAACAATCTTGCTTTTAACAAACAGTTGCCTATGACAAATACACAAGTGTATGGAAACTGGGGCAAGGTGTTGAATCAGGGTGTTGAAGTGACTTTGAACTGGGCTGATAAAATTGGTGATTTTGGTTATCATGCAGGCATTAACGTGACTACAGTCAAAAATAGTGTTCAGGATTTAGGTGGACTTGCTTACATGATGACCGGTGTAGCTGAGTTTCCTACCCGCATGGAAATAGGTAAACCAATCAATTTCTTCTATGGTTATCAAGTTGCCGGAGTGTATCAAAACCAGTCTCAGATTGATGCCGATCCTATTGCTAAAGCAAACGGTCTGACTCCTGGTGATTTCAAATATAAAGACCAGAATGGCGATGGTGTACTTGATGCAAATGACCGTGTCAGTTTAGGTAATTACCTGCCAAAAGTTACTTATGGTGCCAATTTGGGGTGTAGCTATAAAAATCTGGAACTGAACGTGATGTTGCAAGGCCAGGCAGGAAATAAAATCCTTAATATGAACCGAGCACGTCGTTTATGGTACAGTGATATGAACGGAGATGCCAAATTGGTGACTAATTTATGGTCGGGCGATGGTTCTACCAACAGTTATCCTTCGGCATACGGAACTACCAAGGCATGGAACAATGCCGCCAGTTCATTCTTTGTGGAAAACGGTTCATACCTGCGTATTCAGAACATACAGCTGGCATATACGTTTAAGCTCTCAAATCAACAGGGAGCTCCGCAATTGCGTGTATCATTTACGGCAGACAGGCCTTTTATCTTTACCAAGTATAGCGGATTTACACCCGAAATTACCGGAGCAATTAATGATCTGAGGAATTTAGGTTATGATAATCAGGTTTATCCCGCTTCAGCTACCTATAGTATTGGATGGAGGCTTATTTTCTAAACCATTAAAAATTAAATTATTATGAAACGATTAATATATCTTTTCTTACTTCTGTTGGGAGTGATTGCAAGTAGCTGTTCCAATTATCTGGATAAACTGCCCGAAAATAAATATAATAATATGAACATTGACTACACCAACCTGTCAAATATGTACGAACCGGTTTCCGGCGTTTACAGAACGGCATGTGGTGAAAATCCCGGGCTGGTTCACTGGATGGACTTCGGTATTCGTGGCGTGAGAGGTGACGATTTGGATAAGGGTTCGTCGGCCAGCGATCAGTCTACACTAACCGATATTAAATATTTCCACAATACTTATGCTTCCGTGCAGACATTCTGGGGAACGAACAACTGTTGGAATGACTATTATGGCCTTGTTATCTATACCAATAATGCATTGGCTGAACTGGCTAAATTTGCCGCAAATATCTCGGCAAGCGATGCCACCAACCAAAAACTGTATAATCAATATCAGGCCGAAGTTCGGTTTATACGTGCATTTGCCCATTTGACTATTTCAAGAATTTTTGGAAACGTGCCTATTTTGACGGATAATTCAACCCTGTCAGGCATTGGAAAGAGTTCATTTGCCGACATTCGTAAGTTCATTATGAGTGAAATGGATTTTTGTATTGCCAATCTGGAAGATGCACGTCCTAATCAATCTGCTCATGTTGGTGCTGTTACCAAGTATTCCGCATTATTGCTGAAGGCCAAAGCTGCCGCCGACCTTGCAGGCAGCGATAATACCAATGCAAACTGGGATATTGTGTTGGATTGTACCAATCAGATTATCAATAGTTCAAAATTCTCATTGTATTCCGATTTCTACCAATTATTTAAGAAGCCGGGTAAATTATGTAATGAATCGCTTTTTGAACTAC
>JAUZOF010000416.1 GCA_030706585.1 Bacteroidota bacterium | reverse complement strand
TAAGCAGCAAAATATCAATATGGCTTGTCGCCAGATCCGATTTCACAGTCCGGCACAGTGCCAGTCCGTCCATTTCAGGCATCATTACATCCGAAATAATCAGGTCGATAGGATATTCTTTAATGATATTCAACGCATGCAATCCATTGGTAGCACTGTGTACTGTAAATCGGTCGCATAAATGATCGACGATAATCTGATTGAGTTCTTTATTATCTTCCACCACCAGAATATTGTAGGACGCGTGCTCTGGTTGCACCATCGTTGCCACCTCATTCACATCGGCCGACGCTTCATAAGCCGGATTTTGCTGTGAAATCTCGCTATCCTCCGTAGCAAATTCTTCTTCGTCAAAGGCGTCCTCCGACACCGGAATTTCAAATGTAAAAGTAGTTCCCGTATGCAGTTTACTCACCACACTGATCTCGCCCTTGTGAATTTGTAACAGATCGCGTACCAGCGAGAGGCCAATACCATTGCTCTGACTTTGATCGGATGAATTGCTGATATAGAAACGAGAGAAAATATGGGGTAAATCTTTTTCGTGTATTCCTTCTCCGGTATCACTTACCGACAATTGCAAGAATGTAAGCCCTTCCTGCACCGGAAAACTCATTTTTACAATAATACTGCCTCCAGAAGGTGTGAATTTGAAAGCATTGGATAACAGATTATAAAGCACTTTATCCAGTTTATCGGGATCAAACCAGGCAATAAAGTTATCGAACGGAGCCTCCACTGCAAACGAAATATTCTTTTCTTTAATTAACGGCTGAAAGTTGGTGTAGCACACTTCACGCACAAAAGACACAACATCGCCCTTCTTTACTTTCAGTTTCATATTGCCGGTATCGATCTTCCGGAAAGCCAGAATTTGCTTAATCAAGCGACGTAAACGATTCACATTGTTTCGTATCAACTCGATCTGATTTTTATCCGAGGATGATTTCAATTGCAACTCGTCTGTGAGCAATGAAATAATGGTCAAAGGAGTCAACAAATCATGAGATATGTTTGTAAAATAGCGCAATTTTGTCTGTGCCAATTCTTCTGACTTTTCCTTTTCGATGCGGGAGATTCGTAATTCGTTCCGAAGCCGTACCCTGTTGAATAAAAACCATGCTATGCCACCGGCTATAATCAAATAGAAAAGATAGGCCCACCAGGTCTGATAAAAAGGCGGTTTTTTTATAATTACAAGAGATGTAATCTGATCGCCCCATTGTCCATTCTCATCGGTAGCCTTCACCTCGAATGTATACCGGCCGGGAGATAAATTTGCATAGTTCACAAAATGACGGTTATTTCCAATGTAAATCCAGTCTTTACTTACCCCAATCAAACGATAAGCATATTGTATTTTATCTGCTGCAGTAAAGTTCAGTGCAGAAAATTCCAGACTCACATCATCATCAGTATTTCTTAGGACAAGTGTATTATCATTTGGCCTGTAATGATTGTCGTTGTCATTATCAAAAATCGATTGGTTTTTCACCTCTATATCCGTTATAACAACGCGTTGACGCGAATTGCTTTTCGCAAAAGAACTGACCGGTGAAAAAGAGCAAAGTCCTTTGTTTCCACCAAACATCATTGTCCCGTTTTGCAGTTTAATGCAGGCATCCTTTGCAAACGAACTCACCAAGATACCATCCGTTTGCGTATAATAAGTAGTTACGTGGTTAGCCGGATTGAAACGAATAATCTTTTTGATAGTTGATATCCATAGATTTCCAACTCCATCCTCAAGCATGTCAAGAACCGACTCCTCGGTAATTCCATACAAACGGCTCACATCCTGCATGGTGTTCGTATGTTCGTCATAAAAATAGATACTTCCCACGCGTGTTCCTAAACATACGTCTCCATTTCGGCGACAGCAAATCGACTGAATGGAATTGCTTTGTAGATTTCCATTCTTTTTACTGAAACTAACAGCCTCCCCAAATGGCACTTTCCCCTTTCGTTGCAGTTTGATAGCTCCCAGTTTATCACTTCCAACCCATATATTCCCTTTGGTATCTTCCCGAATAACCGTAACATTGGTAATGTTGCCATTAAATAACTCTATTGCATCGCTATCAATGCGCTTACGATACAGACCGTTATCTGCTCCTATCCACACATTCCCCTGACGATCTTCACAAAAGCTCGTCATGTTTACTGCTCTTGAACCTGGCATCGTATATCGTTTTATTTCAGGCGCAGTCGTCGATTGATCGCTGAGTACATAAACGAACGGTTTTCCTTCCTGGCTTATCCAAATTTCGTGCAATCGTTCCATTCGCCTGATGGCACTCACGCTTTGGATGGCTCTTATAGAAGGTTGGAAAACAGGAGAAATATCCCCTGTTTTAGGGTTTAACACGTAAAGACCTCTGCGATTGATATTAACATACACCATTCCGTCAGCTGTTTCGCAAAAGCCAACCACAATAGGAGGAAAGCCCATAAGTGCTTTCAACTTACCCAAAGCATTAGTTTGTATGGATGTATTATTAAAATTCAGGCTAAAAATCCCATCACCGACAGAACCCAGCCACAAATTACCTTTCCGATCCTGTATAATTTCATGAAAAAGCTTATAATAAGGTTCGGGAAACATATTTTCCGATTCAATCAGGTTATAGGTATTCGCATCTATCCGTTCCATTACCAACAGACCGGTAAATGTCACCACCCAAACATAACCTACCTTATTGTCTTTTACTATACTATAACTAATATCGCTCACCTGAGCCGTCTTTCCATTTTTCAGGATGTTCAGTTTTTTAAAAGGATTTCCGGGCAGTGCTTTCAAATCCATCGAGTACATACCATCACCCCAGGTACAAATCAGGAAATGACCGGGAGAATCTTCTATCATTCTGAATGGATTATTTGTCTCCCCCAGCGGAGGCAATGAATAGAACGAACAAGAGCGTTCATCATACAATGCAATTCCATCATTTTGTATCAATGCCCATATTCTGCCTTTAGAATCTTCATAAACACATCGGACATTATTCCCTTTCATATAATATTTTTCATTCCGGTAATTACCGAAACGCATAGATTTTCCGTCAGGATAAATTTTCACCAATCCACTATTACTGGTTGCAATCCACATACAACCTTTCCTATCTTTTAAGATGGAATTGATCCGATCTTTTCCTACAAACTGATTATCGAGAGGTTTGATAGAATAATCTTTTTTATCGAGGATATTGACACCTTCCATGGTTCCGATCCAAATTCTGTTTTTATCATCCTCAGTTATATATTGGATACTGTTATTGGTAAGCCTGTTGGGATTTGTAGAACTCGACCGGAATACTTTGATGCTATAACCGTCGAAACGGCATAGTCCATCTTTACTTCCAAACCACATATAACCTTCTTTATCGTTATAGAGGCGATTGATAGAGTTGGAGGGTAATTGGTCTATATAAGGAAAGTGTTGGAAACTAAGACTGGTGGTTCGGCCATAAGAATTGGACGCAAAACACACGCAAATAATGGTTAGAATCTTGGTTAGTTGGTATTTCATCAGTACAAATTTGAACATTCAATATTACCAAAGAATAAGCACGTACAGGTCTAAAATATGTTCACAAATGTAAGTCAAATAAACCAAAAATAGTATTCATTAAGAGTTGAACACCTATTTGACCTTTTTGAACGGATAATTGACCTAAAAAAATTTAGACCTGTTTATATTTGCATCTATGATTTTTGCAATTATTCACCCTTAAAACGATAATCAATGAATTCCACATCAAGTTAGCACCTCCTATTTTCAATCAATGAATCATTAACAACGATCAATTGTTCAACTAAACAAGAAACCTAATTTTAAAAACTAAAACCATGAATGTAAAAAGAAAATTCTTCTTCATTATGGCTTTAATGGCGTTTTGCTTACCGTCATTTCAAGCCATCGACAATGGTATTTCAGCTCAAACCTCTCAACAAAAATCCGGCACTATTACGGGAATAGTTAAGGATTCGAAAGGAGAACCTGTAATCGGGGCTAGCGTCCGAGTAAAAGGGTCTTCAATCGGAACCATTACAGATGTAAATGGAAATTTCAACCTCTCAAGCATTCACCCTAACGCAACATTAGTTGTATCTTATATAGGTATGACGAGTCAGGAAATTGCGCTTGACAACAAAAAAACAATCAACGTCACATTACAGGAATCTGCTGTCGGCATGAATGAAGTCGTAGTAGTCGGTTA
>JAUZOF010000415.1 GCA_030706585.1 Bacteroidota bacterium | reverse complement strand
TTTGACGATTTGTCAGGACAGCAATAAAGCTGGAATGGCGAGTGAAATTAAAGTTCCTGCATCTGCCAAATGGAAAACGATGCGGGTGAAAATATCAGGTGTGAAAAAAGGAATTCATAGCCTTATACTCTCCAATGCCGGAAACAATCCGGTAGAGATTGACTGGATAAAATTCTAACCTTTTAAATTATTATATCTCAATGAAAAAACGGAATTTGTTTTGGGTATTAGCCGCATTTACAGCGATCGGCTTCTTTCAGCCTGCACTAGCACAAACAGAGGCTTCGGCTACCAAACCTACAGTAAGGATGATCGAAGATGGAGGTACAGGCCCATACAGCGCCATTATTTACACCGACAAAAGTTTGCCTACGCACACTATTTTTCGCCCGAAAGATATGAGCGCGTTTGGCAAGGCAAAAAAGCTCCCGATTATTGCCTGGGGAAATGGAGCATGTGCCAATTCGCCCTGGGAACACCTTAATTTTCTGTCTGAAGTAGCCTCACATGGTTTCGTGGTAATAGCAATCGGTCCTATGCCTCAGGAAGGTGAAAAGGGGGGAGGGAAATCAACCTCTTCACAAATGACCGATGCGATTAACTGGGCCATTGCTCAGAACAGTGATAAAAAGAGTCCCTTTTACAACAAACTCGACGTTTCAAAAATAGCTGTGAGCGGTATGTCGTGCGGTGGTTTGCAGACTCTGGAGACAGCGCCCGATCCGCGTGTCACGACTGCGGTTATATGTAACAGCGGAATCTTTGTGAATGCCGCCGGCGGATTTCCCGGAATGCCAAATCTGACCAAAGATAATCTCCTGAAACTACATACTCCGACGTTGTATATTCTTGGTGGTGAAAAGGATATTGCCTATGGTAATGGAATGGATGATTTCAACCGGATTAATCATCTACCGGTATTTGTTGCCAATATGGAAGTGGGTCATGGAGGAACATACAGTCAACCTCATGGAGGTGAATTTGCCAAAGTAGCGACAGCATGGTTTAAATGGCAACTGAAAGGCGACGCAGAAGCTGGTAAAATGTTTGCCGGTAATCCTTGCGGATTGTCTCAGAATCCATTGTGGAAGGTTGATAAGAAGAAAATTCCTTAATGACTTAATCAGGAGGGTGGTTCAATTAGTTAATATTCCTGGCTTTTTCGATTTTATAGACCGTTATCGCGAGGAATAATTTAAAGTCGTTTTTTTAGAAGACTCTCTTATGTAGTTCTAACTTCAATCAAGAGGCTGGAAACTGGGTAATTGTGTGAGGAGAAGACTGAAAAACCTCCGATTAAAGCCGCTTAGCAAAAAAAAGCAGGTGAAGTCTTAATCTTCATCTGCTTTTTTTATCAACAAATTGTGAGTCTTATATTGCTTCAAAAGTTACCTTAGGAGCTAATTTCTGCGTTTTTCTCTTTTCTTGACTAAGCTGTATTACCAATGATTGTATCTACTTCAATTCCATTTTTTTTCTGACAGGACTTTAGTCATGTCGACAACTCAGTACCTTCACCTTTCTCTCAGGAAGTCACGGTTGTTGCTGTAATAATACGTTCTTCTGTCTTAGCTATTGGGGTTTTGAAGCCCAAAAAGGAGTTGCCTGATGTCTTTTGTTATTTTAAATCTCCTTCTTCTATATGGGAATTTTTACTTTGAAATATACCTTTCATGATTAGATGCACCGTTAAGAACGGATTTTTATCCACAAAAATTCAGTAGCCCCAATTATGATTGGAATTAATAGGGTAGGGCTGATAATTGCAATTTGAATAATATAGTCAAACCACTTTGAATTGCGAAAAATCAATTCTTTAAATCCCCGGTTTATAAGCAACTGTAGTTTGAGTTTACTGCAAACCTAAGCGATTTCACTATAAGCGATACGGGTGATTTGTAAAATGCAAATGTGTTTTTTGTGAAGATTGTGTAAATTGTATGTCGCTGTGGTGTTTGTCTGAAATTTATGGAGGTGTGCTGTCTTGTTTTTAATATTCTGTATCTGATCTACGAGGATAATTCTTCTCTATTGTTGCTTGTGGCTGGTTAATGTATTGGTATTGAGAAGTTATGGTGTGTTGGTGGTAGGTGGCTTATTGAGTGTTTGTGTCATTGGGTATTAGGTTGTTGTGTCTGTAATTAGAAATAAAATATTCCTTTTTAGAATGGTCAACATGGGCATTAGGCTAATTTCACAACCTGAACTAAGACCTTGAGTTATCGGTAAAGAATAAGATATTGGATGGGGTTTTATAATACAAGTTTGTCTGAATATTGTAAACTGAAGGTTGATTATGGCTGGAGGTCTCTTTGTAGTATCTGTATTCTATATCTGCTTTTTTGATACCTGCTTGAGTCGTTAATAAGTTCTTGAGGATTGTATAACGGATAGATAGCAATGTAATTGATTTAGAATCAAGTGTATTTAGCATTGAATTACGACATTTGATAAGATACAGAAGAGTACATTTTCTTAAAACCATGAAAAATATATTCCATCGGAATATCGACTTAAGATGATAGGTGTGTATATGTTTGCTTTGTTTTTAGACTCGTATAAGCGTTTGCTCAGGCACAATTGATTGTCTGGAGTAGTAGAAATAAGGCAATCATGAATGCGTTTATTGGATGTGTGTGAAATTTATGAGCACTTTTCAGAGGTTGCTTGTTTTGTGAATATCACTTTTTGTTAATCTTAAATTTAATTTCTATGAGAAGAGACTTTGTTTTATTGTGTTTTTTGTTCTTGCTCTTAGTTGCTTGTAATAACAACTATGAGGTGATAGAAAAAACTCCAGTTTTGGAGAATAAGTATGATCCGGATAAGCCCACGGGGGTGGATTCGATAATTCCATCGAATGGTGTTATTGATCAAACTTTTATTTTGGAGGGTAATTTCCCCGGTAAGATTACCGATATGAAAGTTTATTTCGGTAATAAAAAAGCAGTGTTGGTTGCTACTAACGGAAAGCAAATTACAGGACTTGTGCCGAAAAAAGCTAATGGCCGCAATCGGATATCTGTTGTAATTGGAAAAGACAGTATTGCACCTTCCAATCTTCTATTCAAGTATCGCCAGAGCCGATCGGTTAAGACTATTGCTGGTAAGCTTGGAACTGAAAAATGGATGGCTGATCAAGATTATTCCGGAGCAGCCCTTGATGCCGTAACTTTTGGCGAAGTTCACTATGTGGCAGCAGTTAAAGGACAGAAAAATGATAATGTATTTATGATCGAAACAGGGTGGGGTAACAGATTGTTCATGCTTTCGCAAGATGATAACAAAATACAAAAGCTTTCTACTCCGACTAGCTTAAGTTGTCCTGCCGTTCCAAGTACCAGAGACAAATTCTATGCTACCAAATTCTGGAATGGTGACCACCCTATCTATTTGTATTCAAAAGAAAACAGTTGGGCTTATGTCAGTACTGGTATTACGGTTGTCGGTGATGACTGGCCCGGTACCAAGACTCCTTCTATGACTTTTGCGGCTGACGATAATTTGTTGTACCTGTTTGATAACGAAGGTCGTATCGCAGAGGTTGACATAGCCGCCAAGAGCTATAAAATCTACACAACCGCTAATAAGAAGCCTGGCAATATCAAACCGGCTAGTTTCGGAGGATTAATAACCGGAACAAATCTTCCTTCTAACTTCGGAGACTGGGAAGACTCATACATCTGCTACAGTAAATACCACAAATGCTTTTTTGCCTCTTTCACAAAAGAAAATGCGATTTACAAGTATGTGAAAAATGCAGACAATACCTGGACATGTACCTTGTATGCGGGTAAAAACGGACAGGGAAGTACTGTTGGTGATAGGCTCAAGGATGCTCAGTTCACTAATCCTTCCGGATTGGTAGTCAATGAAGACGGAGATATTTTTGTATGTAACAAAGGTGAGTGTCCTTGGTGCGCTAGAGGACATGTCATCAATAGGATTTCAGGAGACGCTGTGGAAATTGTGGCAGGTAACCCAAGTAGCAAAGACCCATTGACAAATGGTACTAACCCACTGGAGGCGAAATTTAGCGAACCACGCAACTTTGCGATTGATTCTGATGGCAACTATTTTATTGCCGGAGGAAGCGACCGTACAGTTAGAAAACTCTCCATTGAATAGAATAAATGTTAAATCATTAATAGAAACGCAATGAACAAATATATAAAGTTTGTGCTTTTTTTCGTGGCTGCTTTCTGTCAAATGGAGCTCTTTGCTCAGGCGGATTTGA
>JAUZOF010000414.1 GCA_030706585.1 Bacteroidota bacterium | reverse complement strand
TTTCATGGCGCGACGCAACAACTCATCGGTCTGCAAGCCTACGATCAACTCTTTATCTTTGTCGATGTAGCCGGCAGCGTGAGAGGTAATGGTTGAAATGGTTTTGTTGTCGATAGAACGTACACCGTTGTTGTCTCTCTCCTCGCTGATAGCGTCGGTACAGATTTTCCATAAGTCAAGGGTACGTTGGGTCGGTTCACATAAGAAAGATTCATCACCATCGTATGGAGTGATGTTTTTCAATACGAAGTCACGGACATCGATTGCTTCCTGCCAGTTTCCGGGATTAAAAGTAGCCATATAAGAAATTTATATTTGATGGTTTGTGGTAATATTTTGAGTAAATTGCTATGTCTGCATTGCAATTTCGATGCAAAGATACAACAGAAAACCACACTAACAAATCCGGTTTTTATCTGAAATGGCTTTTAATCAATGAGTTTGATTCCTAACTGTGTGAAACAGCATCAATTAGCCGCTATCATTTTGCAAACAAAAAAATATGCTGCACAACATATTTGTAAGCAGCATATTCATTGGTTGGAGATACCTATGTTAAAATAGTGGGTTGACCTGACGTTTTGAAATCCGGAAAAAATTCTGTATTTGTTCCCTTTGAAATAAAATACGGACTGAAATATTTTTCCCGCTAAGTTAATTTAGACCTAAAATGGATTATTTAATGTAGTTCCAGGGCATGATCAGCCGGGACGTCCTGTCCGTTCCACACTTTAGCAGCTGTCCATGGTGCGGATGGGGCACTCCAGAACTCATCTGTCTCAGGTAATCCGAGCGGCAAAAAGATTGTGTTACAGAGGTATAGGCTGCCGGTGTTGATGTAAAAATCAGCCAGAGTCGGTTGACTGCCGCAAAGCCCGATGTTGAGAAAACCTTTATCTGTAAAGGTCTTCGGTGCCGAAAGGGTTTTCTTGATTACAGCGGTCAAAGCACATCTGACCTGTGCCGGAGCGAGGTCTTCGGGTAATTGCTTGCGGAGTGACATATCGGCCAGATGGTGGAAAGCGCCTCCGCGATAGGTGATAGAACGTCCGATAACAGGAAAACTACCGTCGGCATTGATCAAACGCTCCTGAATGTCGGCGTAACGTTTTGATATCTTGTCTAGTTTGGCTTTAAAGCCGTTGTACGACTTGTTTTTTGAACTGATAACGTCCAGTATGTTATTGAGATAGGGCTGAATGACATAGCTGTTGTAAAAGTCGAGGTTGAAATTCATCCCGTCCGAAAACATTCCGTCGCCGGTGTACCAGTGCTCCGAGAATTCACGCATGCCATATTCAATGCGGACTGGGTCATATTCGTAGCCGTATTTGCAAAAGAAGGTTTCGATCATTCCTGTAAAGAGAATCCAGTTACTGTACACCGGCACGGTCGGTCGGGTCGATTTGAGCGCCGTTACGACCTGTTGTTTGGTGGTGTCGCTCAGATTTTCCCACAGCCACGGACAGCGCACCAGCGCCAGTGCAAAGAATGAGGCATCTACCAGAGGCTGGCCCCCTTTCCATTGGAGGTAATCCTTCGCTTCCGAATTGACGGCGTTAGCAATGCCCTTGAGCGCCCAGGTACGGTATTGATTGCGGAGGGCGACTTCATCGGATGAACCTCCTTCAAGATTGAGCCAGGGGGAGATGCCGCATAGGGTACGGGCAAAAGCTTCCAGATAGGCCACTTTGGTACGGTTTTCGGGATTGTCAATTTTCGGAGAAAGAACAATCGGCATATTGGCCTTCAGTTGGTCTTCGGCGATGTTTTTGATGACCGGACGGGCCACTTTGTCCATATAGATCAGCCAAAGCTGGCGTTCGTTGATGGGCTGTGTCTTTTGCTTTTTGGCGGATATTCCCGTGCAGGAAATTATTGCCAGTAGAAAGAGTATTTTCTTCATTTGTATAAAGGTTTCTTTGGTTTGTGCTTTGTGTTCATATAATATGGTTTGCTTTGATGGTCAAAATGCCTTCCTCACAGTCATTTTGCGTTCCTCAGCATCCTTTGCTTATTCCTCTGACTCTATTTGGGTTCCTCACGGCCGTTTTTGTGTTCCTCAACATGCTTTTTCTATTCCTCACGGGCATTTAAGCTCTCCTCATGACCGTTTATGTGTTCCTCTGCATGTTTTGTGTATTCCTTATGGCCATTTGAGCCTTCCTTACGGTCACTCTTGTGTTCCTTAGCATGTTTTGTGTATTCCTTAAGGCCATTTGAGTCTTCCTTATGGTCACTATTGTGTTCCTTAGCATGTTTTAGGGTTTCCTTAATGCCTTTTACGTCTTCCTTACGACCACTCTTATATCGCTTCGCATGATTGTGGGGTACTTCAAGCTCTTTATGGGCAAAGTTAGCGAAGAAAAAGCATTTTCCTGAATAAAAAAAGCACCATCCGGGGGAGTAATCCTTACCGAATGGTGCCAGAGATGGAGTGTGTGTTATTTAAGCGGTGTGATTACGAATCCGTAGTTGTAAGCTTTGCCTTTGAGCAAATACTGTTCGTGCGGATAAGCGCCCCAACTGTTATCACCACCCACGCCGCGCTGGGCAAGGTCAACGCTGAGGACAACCTCGTTGCGGGGAGTGATGTCATTGATGTGACGGTATTTTTTGCTTAAGCCCGGGTCGAAATCTTCCGGCCAGTTATTCAATGCGCTTACGCTGAGAGGCTGTTGGCCTTCGATGCGGATACCTGCGCCGTCGTTGTTGGTCAGGGTCATCCAGCGGATGTCGGTTTTGTAGCCGTTTTCCTGCGGACGGGTGTAAGGAACATACTGGTCAGCCACTTTGCTGTTGTAAATGCCGATGAATGATGCGTTGTTGCGGTCGGCATAGTTTTCCCACGGGCCGCGGCCGTAGTAGTTGAAGTTTTCAAACTGTTTGCCAAGTGACATAATCATACCGAAGCGAGGCATTTCTGGCAATTCATTCGCACCAGCCTGGTAAGATACATTGACGCTTAAAGCACCGTCAGGATTCATCGTGTAGATGACTTTGTATTCCGAAGCCACATCTTTCAGGTAAAGGTTTGCCGTTACGATGGCTTTGCCGTTTTCCTCTTTAACCTCAATTCCTTTTACAGAAAGGTGGTTGCCGGCAGTGCGCCAGATGTTGCATTTGTCCTGCATGCCGTTTCCGAAATCGTTATCGGTCGGAGCTCGCCAGAAGTTCGGTTTCGGATTCTGGTTGAAATACCATTTGTCAGCAGCTTTATAACCCCCAATCATTCCCGACCATTTGTTGATCGTTACTTCCACACCGGCTGCGCTGAGGGTAACGCGGTCTTTTTCATCTTTCACTTTAGCCGCATTTCCTGAAGGAGTGCTTTTTACAAAGTATTTGTCTTCTCCGAATTTGAATTGCTCGCGGGCAATTTCGTGACCTTGCGGAATAACTTCAGAACCATTACGGGTGAATGCATAAACATTCAACAGATACTCTACACCGTCTTTGGCAGGCACCTCAGGCATCTCCAGTTGCACCTGTTTTTGTGAATCCGGGTCAAGATTCAGGTCAAATGAACCGGTCTTGATGACCTCGCCATTTTTCAAAACCTCATATTTGAAAATGTAGTCCTGAAGGTTGGTATAATGGAACTCGTTGTCCACTTCGATGATTCCTTGTTCAGGTTGAATGCCTTTGAAGTAGATATCCTGGTAGTATTTCTTCACCTCCATCAGTCCCGGGTGAGGAATACGGTCAGGGAATACAAGCCCGTTGTGGTCAAAGTTTTCATCATTGGTGTAATTCTGGCTTCCCATGTCACCGCCATAAGCCCAGTATTTGCGACCCACTTCGTCGGTGACCTGGAATCCCTGATCTACCCAGTCCCAGATGAATCCGCCCTGCATGTTTTTGCTGCCACGGATGATGTCCCAGTACTCCTTAAAGTTACCGGAGCTGTTGCCCATCGCATGAGCGTATTCACACATGATGAACGGGCGTTTCACCTCTTTGCGGGCAGCATACTCCTTCATGTAACCGATAGAGGGATACATGGGGCAAACGATGTCGGTATTCTCTTTTTCAGCTGCCTGCTCAAACTGCACCAGACGGGTTTTGTCCCGTTCTTTAATCCATTTGTAGGTTTTGAAAAATACATCACCGTTGCTGCACTCATTACCCAACGACCAGAGAATCACTGCCGGAGAGTTTTTGTCTCTTTCTACCAGGCTATAAGTCCGGTCGAAGTGAGCAGCGTCCCATTCAGGGTGGAATGCCATATTTTCATGTCCGTAACCCATGCCGTGGCTTTCGAT
>JAUZOF010000413.1 GCA_030706585.1 Bacteroidota bacterium | reverse complement strand
GTGGTGATAGCTCTTTCCAGTAGTTCGAGCAGGTCTTTCTTCTCTAGTGATTTGAGTACATACACCTGGGCGCGGGAAAGCAGTGGACGAATTACTTCGAAAGAGGGATTTTCGGTGGTTGCACCGATTAATGTAACCGTGCCGTTTTCCACCGCACCAAGCAAGGAATCCTGTTGGGCTTTACTGAAACGGTGGATTTCATCGATAAAAAGAATCGGGCTACGGGTATTGAAGAAGCGTTGGCTTTTTGCTTTGTCGATGACGTCACGAACATCCTTTACCCCCGCATTGATGGCACTCAATGTGTAAAAAGGAACATCGAGTTGCGTGGAAATAATGCGGGCGAGCGTAGTTTTTCCCACTCCAGGAGGGCCCCAGAGAATAAACGACGATACATTTCTGGCATCAATCATCCGGCGAAGAATGGCATTTTTGCCTACCAGATGTTTTTGCCCGATGTATTCATCGAGGTTTTTGGGTCGAAGTCGCTCGGCTAAAGGTAAAGACATCGTTTATTTTGAGTTTTTGCACTTTTTCGGATAGTCGATGGTATAATGGAGTCCGCGGCTCTCTTTGCGTGCCATCGCGTGCATGATGATGATGTATCCGCAGAATATACTGTTACGCAATTCGCAGATTTGCTTTGACACCACAGAGCGCTGGAACAGGCTTTCGGTCTCTTTATAGAGAATTTCAAGACGCTCAAATGCGCGTTTCAGACGAAGATTGCTTCGCACTATACCCACATAAGTGGACATAATCTGATTGACCTCCTTTACACTCTGGGTGATGAGTACCATCTCCTCATTCAGGGACGTACCTTCATCATTCCAGGCCGGAACTTTTTCATTGAAGCTGATTGAGTCAATGATCGAACAGGAGTGTTTTGCAGCTGTATCTGCATACACAATAGCTTCCAGCAACGAGTTTGATGCCAGACGGTTGGCTCCGTGGAGGCCGGTACAACTACATTCTCCGGCAGCGTAAAGGCGGTTGATGGATGAACGGGCGTTCATATCCACTTCAATTCCGCCACAAAGAAAGTGGGCAGCTGGTGCGACCGGGATATAGTCTTTGGTAATATCAATGCCCAGACTCAGGCATTTCTGGTAAATGTTGGGGAAGTGCGCTTTGGTCTCTTCCGCATTTTTATGGGTGACATCAAGATAGACATATTCGTCTCCCCGGTTTTTCATTTCGTTGTCGATAGCACGGGCTACAATGTCGCGGGGCGCAAGAGATTTGCGCTCATCGTATTTTTGCATAAACTCTTTCCCGTCCTTGGTGCGCAATACGGCTCCATAACCGCGCATGGCTTCCGTAATCAGGAAACAAGGGCGTTCATTCGGGTTGTAAAGCGCTGTCGGGTGAAATTGGATAAATTCCATATCCCTGACGGTGCCCTTTGCCCGGTAAACCATGGCAATACCATCGCCTGTGGCAATTGCCGGATTGGTTGTCGTTTGGTAAATGTTTCCGACGCCGCCCGTTGCCATCAGGGTGATTTTGGCCAGTATTGTATCAATATGGTTGGTTGCTTCGTCCAATACGTAAGCTCCGTAGCATTCGATATTTGAAGTTTGACGGGTTACCTTTTGCCCTAGGTGGTGCTGGGTGATTATCTCGATGGCAAAATGGTTTTCGAAAATTTCGATGTTCGGATGCTTCTTGATTTCTTCAATCAATGATTGTTGAATCTCGGCGCCCGTATTATCCTTGTGGTGCAGGATCCGGAATTCAGAGTGTCCACCCTCTTTGTGCAGGTCAAATTCACCGGATTTCTTTTTGTCGAAGTTAACACCCCAATCTACCAGTTCCTTAATCTGGTCTGGTGCGTTTTTTACCACCATTTCCACGACCTGTTTGTTGCAGAGTCCGTCTCCGCAAATCAGGGTGTCTTCAATATGCTTTGCGAAATTATCGGTCAGTTCGTTTGTTACGGAAGCAATTCCGCCTTGCGCATAGTAGGTGTTGGCGTCTTCCAGCTCAGTTTTGCAGACGATGGCTACTTTTCCTTTTTGAGCTACTTTGAGGGCAAAACTCATACCGGCTAATCCCGAGCCGATCACCAAAAAGTCGAATTTTTTTACCATGAAATTTCCTTTTGAGAATGCAAAGTTAAGAATAATGTGGCTTAGGTGGCGAAAGTAACTTCTAATTTATATTTATAGTCAAGCGTTGTGGATTGCGTAACGGGAACTTCGTGAAGAAGTTCTTCATCAGCTATACAACTTCAATCCCTGTTCGGGGTTGTGTATAGGTTTAGCATTGGTTGACTTTATGTATTGATGATATTTTTATGGTTGAATAACAATGTTATTACATAGATAAGATACTCCTTATAAAGAGTGTTTTATCACTATTATATCTCTATCTAACTACTGTGATATCACTATTATACCACAAAGTAAACTTTATCTGAACCAAAAGTAAACTTATTGTGAATCATGGTGGGACCTATCTCTGGCGCCAGGAAATCTTATTTCCCAATCCGAATAATTCAGACTATAAGCTTGTCAGAATTGGCCTTGCAACCGGGCCTTGTAAATGGCCGGATATTCCCTACGGTGATCAATAACCTTGCTTTCGAATAAGATAATCTCGCGAACGAAAAACTCAGCACTTTTCTTCAGAAGGGGAAGCTGTTCCGCAAGTCTGGGGCGGGAAAGCAAGGTGATGTGCGGTACAAATGATGAAGATTGCACCTGAAATCCCTTTTCTATCAGAGCCGAATGGATTTCGTGCCTGATTTGATGTAATATATCAGTATCTCCTTTTACGTCAGCCCATAAGGTGTGGGCTCTTTTTATATTGGGAAAAGCATTGAGCCCTTCAATCATCAACCGGAATTTATTCTTGTCGGATGCAACCTGCTTCAGGATTTCGGATAATATAGGAACACTTTCTTCCTGTAATTCGCCTAAAAACTCCAACGTAATGTGGAATGTCTCTTTGGATTTCCAGCTACCATTAGTTCCGGTCGCTTTGAGTTTATGCTGGAAATGTTTGAGCTTAACCTTGATTTTGGGAGGAAGGTCTATTCCGATAAAGAGTCTCATAAATTGTCGGAATTGTCTTTTTTCAGAAAGTGACTGATGATAAATAATACCCCGACCACCACAAACGGGACCGTAATAACCAGGATAATACCCAGACTCATCAATACGGAATGATTCATACTGAAATTATGCTGGTAAATAATCGGGCTTAGAACACAACCGATTAGGGTAAATAAGATCCCCCCGAGAAGTTCTTTTCTCCAGGATAGAATGAGTAACGCCAGTAGAATGAAGCTGGGAATTAAATGGATAAAGAATCCGCTGAGCTGTTGCCACAATGTAAGTGTCGGACTGAAAGCATCCAACGCAAAGATGCTGATAAACAGGATGGCCAATATGCAGATGATACGGGGAGCCCAGTGGATTATCTTGATTCGGTTATACATGAGGATAGATTTAGAGCGGTTTATCATATAGCAAATAAGAAAGCCGGTCAGTTTTCCTGACCGGCCTGGGCGAGTATCTTGATGGTAGATGCCTTGGGTTTCATCCAATTACAAACTAGCTTAACACGAACTACCATAAATTTTCACCACGAATACATCTGTTTTTTTCATTCAGACTTTTTTCTGATTTCTGACAGACAACTCAGGTGTTATGAACTTGCGTCTTGTCGAAATCATCGTGAAACTGATTTTACCAAAACGGCTTTCTGCCGCTGAGATGAATAAATTACCTTTAACCTGTAGTTTTGTTGTTGGCCAAAATCAGTCCCGGTATATGTTTCGATCATTTTCCTGATTGTCTGCAAGATTCCGATTTGATTTTACTTTCTTCTATAGAATAAAGAATTAGTTAAACTTTTAAAGGTTACCGCCCTCAAGCTATTGCTCGTGAAGGGCATTACTCAGTTTTAATTCACGATTAAAAATGGGTTTTGTTTCATAGGCAAAATGGCTAAGGGTTACTTCAATACTATAACAAAAGCGTTCATTGAAAGGTTGTCTAATGCCTCTGTTTTCGGTGTTAAAATAACACTATTTAGACAAGTATAAAAATAGTGTCGCCTAAGGCAATAGTCAGGGTAAGTCCTTTTCATCAAAATGCTGAAAAATAGCCCTCGAAAAAATGGCGTTTGGTCTTTGTCTTTTGATTTATTCCTATAAATTTGCGACTGAAACTTTGAAAAACACACTATGGCATTTGATGTAGCGATTATAGGCGGTGGCCCCGCCGGCTATACAGTAGCCGAACGTCTCGCAAAGGG
>JAUZOF010000412.1 GCA_030706585.1 Bacteroidota bacterium | reverse complement strand
TATTTCGGAAAACTGACTGCAGCTGCCGGTACGGAAGACCGTTACCAATTGGGCGGTTCGGTAAATTACTTCAAAGGAGACCGTCGCATCACCATTACCGGTCAGAGCAACAATGTCAACCAGCAAAACTTTACTCAGGAAGATATCCTTGGTTCAATTGGAAGCGGTAACCGCAACAGGGGAGGTGGCGGCCCAGACGGACCTCCTCCGGGGGCAGGCGGACCTTCCGGTGGCGGTGGATCATCTGACAACAACATTGGTCAGTTGGGTGGTCTATCCACAGTCAATGCGTTGGGATTCAACTATACGGACAAAATTGGCACTAAAATAGATGTTACGGGAGGGTATTTCTTCAATGCTTCGGATAATTATGCGACAAAAGAATTGACCCGTACCTATTTTGACGAAACGAATGGCAAACGTGTTTATACGCAGAACAGTATTTCCAGCACGCAGACGTACAATCATCGCTTCAATCTGAAGTTTGATTACGCGATAGATGATAAAAACTCGTTGACATTCGTACCCCGGGTGAGTCTGCAAAAGACCAACACCAATAGCACATTGAATGCATCTACTACGACTGATGGTGTTTTATCCAATCAGACTTCGACTATCTCTGTGGGGAACGGTGATGGCTACAATATGAGCGGAATGTTGCTTTACCGTCATAAATTCGATAAAGCCGGACGAACCATTTCGTTAGGGTTAAACGGTGGTCTCTCGGATAATGACAGAACATCGCTTTATACTTCGACTTCTCCGGTCTTGAAACAGCAGATTGATAACCTGAGTTCCGGTTACAACTGGGGCGCAAATGTGATGTACACCGAGCCGTTGAGCAAGAATATGCAATTGATGACCAATTACAATATCAATTACAGTTACAGCGATGCTGACCGTAAGAATTACAACTACAACGGTCTGACCAATATCTATCAGGATCTGGACACTGCATTGTCGAATGTATATAATACCAATTACCTGACACAACGTTTCGGAACAGGTATTCGCTTTGCAAATAAAAAAGTGAATACGATGGTTAGCCTGAATTATCAACGCGCAGATCTGGATGGTACACAACAGTTTCCTACTATTGGTACTACATCGAAGAGTTTCTCATCCATCTTACCGATGGCGATGGCAGATATCAAGTTTAATAGCCGTAAAGCGTTGCGCCTGGGACTGTTCTCTTCATCGGCTGCACCTTCCGTATCCCAGTTGCAGGATGTGATTGATAATACCAACTCTCTTGCACTTACAAGTGGTAATTCCAATCTGAAAGAACAGATCAGCACTATGCTGAATGCTCGATATACATATACATCGCTTATGGGACAAACCTTTATTGCGATGGTGGGAGTGTCAAACAAACTCAACTACATCGGTGATTCTACCTATGTGGCTGGTTCGGATCAGACATTGAAAGATGGAATCGTTCTTTCAAAAGGTAGTCAGTTTACCAAACCGGTCAATATGGATGGCTATTGGAGTGTAAATTCAATGCTGACTTACGGAATGCCATTTGACCCATTGCGCAGTAATCTAAACCTGAGTACAAACCTGAGCTACAGCCGCTTGCCGGGCATCTATAACGGCGCCAGACTGAATACAAACAGCTATAACATAGCTCCGACGATGGTGATGAGCAGTAACATCAGTGAGAATCTGGATTTTACACTCTCTTATAATGCTTTATGGACACTGTCAAACAGTTCAAAGTCAAATACCTCATACCTGACACAAAACGCCGGATTTAAAATCGACTGGATTACATGGTTGGGAATGACGCTCGGCAGTCAGTTTAACTGGCAGGATTACACCGGATCCACAGAACCTTATTACCTGTGGAATGCAAGTCTGGGCAAGAAAATATTCAAGAACCAGAGGGGAGAGGTTAAGCTGCAAGCATATGACCTGTTGCACCAGAATAAAGCGATCAGCCATACAATCGCAACTGCTTACTCCGAAGATGCAACGACTAATATACTGAAACCCTATTTCATGCTATCGTTTGTATATGACCTAAGGGTATTCAATTCGAAATCATAACGTGACTTGTAGAGACGTGGCCTGCCGCGTCTGATATTGGTAAATACGTGGCCTGCCGCGTCTGTACGACACGACATTCAATAGAGGTAAATTAGATGTTTAGGTTAGGTGCCGGCGGATAGTGATATTCGCCGGACACAATTCTGATTACTTTTTGAAAACGAAATAACTAACGTACAAACTTACAATTCAAATTAATGAAAAAACAGATTCTGATTGCAGCCCTGGGCTGTATGGCCGGATTTTGCAGCCTATCGGCACAAAACAAGCCTTCGTGGATCCAGGGTGTAGCAGTCGACGGTAAAGTCGATGAGTGGAAAGGAGCCATGCGCTTTTACGACAAGACGGCAAAGATGAAATACGGTTTTGCCAATGACGACAAATATCTCTATCTGGCTTTCCAGGTGATTGAGCCGGACGGACAGATCAAGATCATGCGCGGGGGGCTAAATATTTACCTGAAAACCAAAGTAAAACCGAAATACATCGGAACATTGAAACTGAACGGACAGAAACCTGACCGCCAGATGATGGAGCAACAGATGGGTGAAAGACCGAAGCAACAGCAACAACAGCAGCAGGAATTTGCACAGATGGGCGAACAGGATCAGCAGAAAGGTGGTCAGCAAGGCCAGGGAAAACGCGGTCCGAATACCGATATGATGAAACAGCTTTATCTGCTTACCAAACCTACCATCGAAACTGAAGGCTTTGCGGAAAGTAACGAGATGATAGTTGCCGGAGAAAACGGGCAAATAGCCTTTCAGGTAGGATGGAATGACCAGAACCAGATGAATATCGAATGCCGGATCCCATTGAAAGAGCTGTTTGGTGCCAAATATGATTTAGATAAAATATCGGCAAAAGATATCGCACTGATTATCAATCAGACCCAGCAGGAGCAAATGCAGGGAGGTCCCGGCGGTGAAGGCGGTCCGCAAGGTGGTGGAATGCCCGGCGGAGGACACGGTGGACCTGGCGGTGGTATGATGGGCGGCCCCGGTGGGGGAGGTCCTGAAGGGGGAATGGGTGGTCCCCGTGGCGACATGTCACAGAATCGCTCAGCTATGTTCGAAAAGATAAGCATTAAAAATAGTATTATTCTAGCTGTGAAGCCCGAGTAATTCATTAATCACTTTTTCATAAACTTTTGACTATCAGAAGAGAGATGAGCAGGAAAGCGTTTCTGCCTCTCTCTTTTTTTGAGATTAATGATGATTATATATCACAGAGGACAACAGAGAAATGCACAGAGAGCCACAGAGAAGTTTATTTTCAGAATCCTGTCCTATGTTTTCATTATAGATTTGACAGAGAATCCCCTCATACCCTCAATACATCAGTCCCTCAATCCCTAAACAACCTATGAGACAAACAAGAATTTTACTTTTATTACTCCTGATTACAGCCATCCAGCGGATTGATGCCCAGGTCAAACTGGACAAGATCGAGGTAAATGGCTGGTACATTGGTACAATGGATCAGGTATTGGAAAAAATATCGAAGGAAAAAGGCGTCGTATTCAAATATGATAAGGTAAAAGCGCAGAAAATCAAGATTGACTGCCCGCCGTTTCAGCGCACGCTGGAGAGCTTTATCAAGAACATGATCTGTAACGGCAATAAGCTGAAATACTATATTGCTGATGACGGCGTGATCTACATCATTGACCAGTGGGAGAAACTGGCTTCAAATGAGGTGAAGAAGGAAGTTGCTTATCATGGCAATGCCGAGAAAGCCAACTTCGCCTTTTCCGGTACGGTAGTTGATAAGGAATCACATGAATCGCTTCCTTACGTAAATGTGCGTGTAAAAAACAGCAAGAATGTGACGACAACTAATGTGGACGGCTATTTTACCCTGCTGAAAGTGCCAACGGATACCTCTACACTGATTGTAAGCTACATCGGTTATAAGCCCAAAGAGATTCACCTGACCCCGAATACCCCTGTGCATCATGCTGTATTTGAGCTGGAGGCCAATACCGAGCTGCTAAGCGAGGTCGTGGTGATGGCTGATAAACAAGACTTACTACAAACTAACGAGAAGGTGGGGATGATTAAAATGACCCCGCTGAAGATGAGCATCCTGCCCAGTCTGGGAGAAAAGGACATCTTTCGGACTTTCCAGTTGATGCCGGGGATCAGTGCGGCCAATGAAAACTCTTCCGGACTCTATGTGCGCGGTGGAACGCCTGACCAGTCATTGGTATTGTACGATG
>JAUZOF010000411.1 GCA_030706585.1 Bacteroidota bacterium | reverse complement strand
ACTGGAGGCAACGCCACTCATCAGTATTGATCCAAAATGTCCTGAACGGGTTATTTGCCCAATCCCGCGTTATCTGTTGCGCAGGGTAACCACCGGTCTCTACTACGATATTTTAAATTCCCCAGGTTTCGATAATGCATTCGGAAATTCATTTCAATCCTATGTCGGTGACGTTCTCAAAGTGACCTGTTCGCCGCCACGTTTTATGATTACGGCGGAAGAGCCCTATGAGGTGGGAAAGAATAAGATGCATGGGGTTGATTGGGTGCTATCTGACGACACTGGGCACCTCTTTATCGAGAGCAAGACGAAACGGTTAACTCTGAAGGCAAGGGCACTCACAGATAAAGGTGCCTTGGAAAGTGACCTCTTTCTTTTGGCGAAAGCCATTGTGCAGCATTACCGGAATATACTTGACGCCTTGGCTTGCAAGACTAAATGGGTTCCCGACGGACTCCCAGTTTATCCGTTGGTATTGACATTGGAGGACTGGCTTCTTTTTAGCCCCAGAGTCATTGAAATGCTTAATAAGAAAACAGGAAAAATTAAGGAAGGGAAAATCATATTCTATGCTCCCCCTCCAATTCGCGGCTTTGGCTCTTCGGATGGATTTGAGGTGCAGGTGGAGGATAAAACAGGTGGAGACATTACCAAGTTTTATCAGGTTGTAAAAGACTTTATGAGTAACCTTTCGGCTCGTCCGGAAATCGATTTTGTTAACTCATCCTTTAATGTGAATTTTCCTCAGTATCAGTTTGATATACAAGTTGATAAATGTAAAATGGAAGGAGTGGCCATCAACGATGTCTTTCAGGCGCTTCAAGCCTATTACGGAGGTATGATGGTTTCTGATTTCAATCGTTACACTAAATATTGTCGGGTTGTGATGCAGGCTGCACCTGAAGACAGGACAGACCTGAATTCGCTTACCAAGGTGATGGTCCGTAATAAGTCTGGAAAGATGGTGCCGATCACTACCCTTATCAATTTTTCAAGAGTGTATCGTCCGGAAACCATTACCCGTTACGATTTGTTTACAGCTGCTACCGTTCAGGGTAAGCAAAAGAGAGGTTTTAGTTCGGGAGATGCCATTGCTGCTGTTCGAGAAGAAGCTTCTAAGTTGCCTGTCGGATATGAAATTGAATTTTCAGGCATGTCGCGCGAAGAAATTAAATCGGGTAGCCAGGCAATCTATATTTTTATTTTGTGTTTCTTATTTGTATACTTTGTTTTGTGTGCGCAATACGAAAGTTACATGTTGCCTTTGTCTGTGATGTTGTCGCTTACGATCGGGGTGTTTGGCGTATTTATGTTTATCAATATTTTTGGCATCACAAACAATATTTACGTGCAGGTGTCGCTCATTATGCTGATCGGTCTTTTGGGTAAAAACGGTATCTTGATCGTCGAATTTGCCCGACAGCGGCGTGAACACGGTATGGGGATAGTCGAAGCTGCGATTGAAGGAGCAACTGCTCGCTTACGCCCCATTCTGATGACTTCTTTTGCTTTTATTTTTGGAATGATGCCGCTGATTCTTGAAACCGGTGCCGGTAGATCGGGGAATAATTCTATTGGTGTGGCAGCAGCTGGTGGTATGCTCATAGGAACCCTTTTCGGGATTTTTGTGATCCCTACCATGTACATTATTTTTGAGAATCTTGATGAGAAGATTCGAAGGAAAAAATGGCGTAATTAGGAGAGAAAGGGAATGATGAAATGAATTTCAATTGACGAAAGATGATAAAAAAGAATATTTATAGTGTATTCGTTCTCTCTGGACTGATAGCTTTCTGTGCTTGTTCGGTACAAAAATATAACAGTCCCGGAATGGCAGGCTATAAAACGGTATTCCGTGATTCGATAAATGGGGATACCGCTAAAAATAGCGCTGAAATTGCCTGGAAGGATTTTTATGATGATCCGTATTTGCAAAAGTTGATAACCGAAGCGCTCGACAGTAATCTGAATATTCGGATGGCAATCGTAAAACTTAGTCAGGCAGCACAGTCGGTAAAGCAATGCAATGCCGCATTTCTTCCAACACTCAATGCAGGGTTGAGTGGTACTCTGTCTGATAATTCTAAATACGGAAATGCAATGCCAGCTGCACATCCTCCATTTACGGATTTGAAATTGTCATTATCGTCCAGTTGGGAGATCGATGTTTGGAATAAACTTTCAAGTGCAAAAAAGGCACAACAGGCACTTTATTATCAACAACAATCCACTGTGAATGCCGTGAAAACTCAAATTGTAGCTAATGTTGCATCTGCCTATTATCAGCTTATTATGCTGGATAAGCAAAAGGAGATAACCAACAAAAATATTGATAGCTACACGAAATATCTGGAAACGGTTAAGAGTCTAAAAAAATCGGCTCAAGCAACGGAGGTTGCGGTATTACAGGCAAAAGCCCAATTGGCTACCGCAAAAGCATATCTGCCTCAGATTGAGGCTTCAATCGCAAACTACGAAAATTACCTTTGTTTACTTCTGGGCAAAGCTCCTGCTGTTATTGATCGTTCTACCCAAATAGATTTAACGGCTTTCCATAACGAATTACTGGCTGTAGGTCTTCCTGTTCAACTTTTGAGTAATAGGTCGGATGTGAAGGCCGCTGAGTTTGTCTTGCGAGCTGCTCATGAGCAATTTAATGTAGCTACATCGGCCATGTATCCCCAATTTGTTTTATCAGGAGTGGTCGGCTCTGATGCCAAAGGCATTACCAACTGGTTTAATTTACCTGGTTCGTTGTTTTGGAATGCAGTTGCAGGTCTCACGCAACCTGTTTTGAACGGACGAACACTGAAAACTCAGAAGGAAATTGCTCGTTTGCAAGAAGAATCTGCTTTGCTGAATTTCAAACAGAGTTTACTCACAGCTGGAAATGAAGTGTCAAATGCCTTGGCGTCGATTCGTTACAGTATGCAGCAGGCTGGATTTCAGAAAGAACAGGTGGATGCTCTTAAGAAAGCATATGAATATTCGCAGGAGTTATTGGTAAACGGATATGCAACATATCTGGAAGTTCTGTCAGCTCAAAATAGTGTCTTGTCGAGCGAATTGGCTCTTTATAACACTTACAATACAATAGTTCAACAGAAAATTACTTTATACAGGGCGCTCGGCGGCGGATGGCGGTAAGTGAATCTGTCGTCAGTTAAAGTATAGTCTTAAAAAAGGGCAACAATTGGATGTTAGAAGAGGATATCTTTTGGGATAGCCTCTTTTTTTTGTTTGCTCTTAGTCTGGTGAAAAAGTCGAATATGATATATTTTTTAAGTTTTTGGACTGTGTTTTGAGATTTGTTATAAAATAGAAATGGCTTTATTTCTGATGTTGCATTATGAAAAATTAACTACCATAAAAGGTAGGTTTGTAGAGTGGTGCTTATTGTGTGAATCTAAATTTATATATTTGATAAAATGCCCTATTAATCGATATAGTAGCGTGTGTCTTTCTGTTTTAATTTTAATAATTGGATAGTAGAATATCTATTTTTAGAAGTCTATGTGAGAATTTTATGAACATTTTTTCAGGATATTGTCTTTCGAATTATATATCTTTGCTTTTGCTCTAGGGAAATACAGGCTAATTTAAATGTTAAATTAGTGTCGCATTAATTCTTTTAGAACTGAACGAATATAAGAAATTCTAGTCAATGAGATTCAGATATATTTTTTTATTTGTAACCATATTTTTCGGCACAGTATCAGCTGCGGACACAAAATTTTATAGTGTTAATTCCATTTACGACATTTCTGTGAGAGAAGCCTATTCCATGTGCAGCGATAAGAATGGATTTGTTTGGGCTTCTGCTAAAACAGGAATATTGAGACTGACGGAGAATGATTGTCGGCTATATAAATTGCCATATGATATTGCATTTATTTCGTCAAGATTGCTCTATTCAAACAATGTTCTTTATGTTTGTGCAAATGACGGGCAAATGTTCTATTATAATACGGTGAAGGATAAGTTTATTCCATTTGTCAATATTAGTAAACTGCTGAATGATAAATTTTTAGTCGTAAATGATATTCAGGCTGATGATAAAGGCGCATTTTGGATTGCAACTAGATTTGGCGGGCTTTACCGATACTACAAGCAAAAAATTTCTTTAATTGGAAAGCAGCGAGTTGAGATAAGAGGATTTGCGTGGCATGATAAACGACATCTGATTGTTGGATATTTGGATAATGTAAGATTACTAGATACAGAAACTGGCACTGATGAGCCTTTAGTGAAGCTGGGTAATCCGAATGCTTTGT
>JAUZOF010000410.1 GCA_030706585.1 Bacteroidota bacterium | reverse complement strand
GACATTATGAAGCTGACTTGTCGTTAAACTTTATCTGGCACTCTTCCACCCCGCATGGGACGCAAGCCACAGGGGTATCCCACTGCCTGAAGTTCAGGCCCTACTTAAACCGCAACTATTTTATCTGCATCGACAGTGACTATCGCCATTTGATGCAGGAAGCGGGCTTTAATCCCGACAACTTCATCTTTCAGACCTATACCTATTCCATTGAAAACCATTATTGCTACCTGGAGGGGCTCAATGGGGTATGCGAAGAGGCGACAGGGCTCCCGAATACCATTTTTGATTTCGGGGAATTTCTGCGGACCTACTCCCGTACCGTTTACGAAGTTTTGATCTGGCATCTGCATTTCGTGAGGGAAGATGTCTATCAATTCCCCAAAAATGAGTTCACCCAATTAATTAGTTTACGGGAGTTTGTCACCGATGCTCATGTGCATAATAACGGACGGTTCATCATTGACCTCCTCAATGAACGATGCAGGGAGAAAATTGCGCAGCTCTCGGCCCAACATCCTGACCTGGATATGGAAGCGGAGAAGGCATATTACAACAACCTGGGGTTGGTCCCTGACAATGCCTACCTATACGTGCGGGGGCACAACCTGTACGATTTGATATGTGCAATAGGAACTGCGGTAGATGAAATAATACTGAGAAATGAGGGGCAACGGCTTGGAACAGATACAGAAGCAATCAAAAAACTATACGATAATAAAAAACATTTCAAACAGGAACTGGACAAACACCTTCAGTTTGACTCCTATCCGGAAATAAAAAAAATCGGTCACGAAATTAAGTTGTTCTTTTCGTAACCGATTTCAGGGGAAATATAGTTTCCGGGAATATATCCGTTCAATAATTGAAATCCTCCGGCTCACCGTTGAGTCGACGCCCCTGGAGAATCGCAGACCCGAAGTGATTGACCAGCAAATCATCTTTATATTTTTCTTGCATCTCAGTCTTACTTCGTCCTCTGGCAATACCAAGCTCCTTTAGTGTCAAATAATTATCATATACAAAATCTAGAATCTCGACAACCCTTGTATTTGTGTATTTCTTCATAGCAGCCACGATGGCTTTATCCCAAACCAGATGGCCGGGTATATAAACAGGGCGATCAGCCAATGCTAAAAAATTGACAGCTTCATGCAGTTGGATTTCATCAACTCCATTGCGTCTCTGATCGACATAATAGTCTAAGTATTTAAATAGCTCCACGAAATACTTATCTGTTTCAAAATGTCGGGCAAAGTCAATACACTCTTCTTCAAGACCATATATATAAGGTCGATCATCTGTTTCAATTGGTGAGACCGGCTTCTTTTCGCGATTTTTACTTAATTCAAGCGCGTACAAATCTATATAATGCTGCTCTATTTCACCTTTTATATCCGGCAAATAAAGTAAACCGCCGGTATCCAGCTTGCGGTCATAAAAGTCAAACCATTCCGGCATATTTGCCCGATCACCGTCATTATCCTTTTTCATCAATTCAGAATAAGACAAATAGAAATTCCCGGCTAAATGATAGACCCAATTATCATCCGATTCTATTAATAAATACTCTTTCATAGCTTTAATTTCCGCCTTTTCTATGACGGGCATAAATGGACATGAATCGGGGTATCGTTGCCAGAATCCAAAGTCATAAGAACTATTTACCTCTTTGACCTTAACTTTACCTGCACGCCAAAGTAGCTCAAGATTAAATAACTTCTTCTGCATAATAACCTTAAGCATTTCCTCTGCCATATGCTGAAAATATAAATCATGATCCTCCTTCTCCTGATAGTTTCCGGCAAAGAATGAACGTCGCTTTATCAATTTTACTTTTTGCTCAGCATAAGACTTAATAAATGAATTGATAGCACTGGCTTTGTACTGTTGAAAATACTTTTGTGCAACGGAGGAGTTTGACACCTCCTCCTGAAATTTGATGATCAGTTTTTCAAAATATTCCTTTTGTTCATTTTCATCCTGAGGCAACGCTGACTCATGATACTGGAAGTTTTCAAATGACATCATGGTGGTAATATTTATAGTGTTTAAACCGATTACAGACCAATTGAAGAGGGAAAGAAAGCAGCTTAGTCTTTTCGGATTTCCAAATTTAATTTATTTCACAAAAACAACCATACATTTGAACTTATAATTTGTTTAGAAATTCTCCGGGAAGGTACGAGACTCTTCTTTTTTCCTGAGAAAGAATCAAGCCGGGGCTTTTATAGTCAAACTGTTTCGAATTGCGAGAAACTTGTTTGACTATACTTTGAGACGAAGAGGCTTTGAGGTAAATTTGAAGTTACTTCCAATTCTCCAGCTGATTCGATGAAAAAGCAACGAGTAAACGTTCATTCATAGCAGTCCATTATGGGTGCAGCGGTTTTTAACCGCTGATTCTTTCACAATATTATCGCGGTTAAAAACCGCGACACCCGTAAGCTTATCACTCACTTCAGACAAATCCGTAGAAAAACATTTTCATATAGATTATCGCAATCCATGGAAGCTTTACTATATCTACACCAGGGATAGCCTTATGAATTTAGAGCAAATAACATTCAATTAAGAAACCCTTTTTACTCCGTTAGAAATACCAAAAACTGATCTTTATCTGCCAATGAATCGTTAATAAGGTGATCCAACTTGATGTAGTGTGTGAATTTAATCTTTATCGTCTATATATGGAGTTTTGAGCTCCTTAATTAATGGTATAACTCTATGACTCCGCCCCTAAATCCCATAAAGGGGACTTTAAGAAAGAGCAGGAAATAATAATAGTACATCAAAACAAAACTAATCTTTAGCCCATAGAAAATCATGGGTTTACTGCGGCAAAAGTCCCCTTTAGGGGAATCGATAGATCGGCGAAGCCAATTAGGGGCGGTAATCCGACTCAGAGAAATATCGAATATATTTTACACAAAACACTCTCTTTATCATCTCACACTAAGTAAAATAAAACTAACAGGACAGCGCATCGACATTCTGGCAATTTACTTTTTTGGTATCTTTGAAAAATAACCAACAGCAGACTTTTATGCATTTAGCTCCCCTCATATCCGATCTGGCGCTGATTATGATACTCGGCGGGTCGATCACCTTACTGTTTAAGTGGCTCAAACAACCCGTTGTGCTGGGCTATATCGTGGCCGGGTTCCTGGCTTCGGCTAAATTCCCTTTCCTGCCATCGGTGCAGGACGTGGGAAGCATCCATCTGTGGGCCGAAATCGGGATTATCTTCCTGCTGTTTGCCCTGGGGCTTGAGTTTAGCTTCAAGAAGCTGATCCATACGGGCGGTTCGGCCATCATCACGGCGGTACTGATCATGACGGGCATGATGCTGTCGGGATTCGCCACCGGAAAGTTGCTCGGCTGGGACAAGATGGATAGCATCTTCCTCGGGGCAATGCTGTCGATGTCCTCCACCACCATTATTATAAAGGCGTTTGACGATCTGGGAATGAAAAACCAGAAGTTTACCAATACCGTATTCGGAGTATTGGTGGTAGAGGATCTCTTTGCCATCCTGATGATGGTTATTCTCTCCTCCATTTCCGCAACGAAAAACGTACAAGGTACCCAAATCCCGGAAAGCATCTTCAAACTGGTCTTTTTCCTGCTACTTTGGTTCTTTACCGGCATTTACCTCATTCCGCTCTTCCTGCGAAAGGTGAAACGGTTCCTCAATGCGGAGACATTGCTCGTCGTGGCAGTCGGACTTTGCCTGGGAATGGTGGTCATTGCCAATGCGGTGGGCTTTTCATCGGCACTGGGTGCCTTTATCATGGGATCGATACTGGCCGAGACCCTCGAAGCGGAGAGTATCGAGAAGATTATCAAACCGGTGAAAGACCTGTTTGGTGCTATCTTCTTCGTATCGGTGGGTAGGCTGGTGGATCCGCCGGTTTTGGTCGAATACGCGTTTCCTATTTTAATACTGACCACCGTGGTTGTCTTCGGGCAGATCTTTTTCGGGGCAACAGGCATCCTGTTGTCCGGCCAACCGTTGAAAATCGCCATCCAATCGGGATTCAGCCTGGCCCAGATCGGTGAATTTGCCTTTATCATAGCCACACTGGGTATCAGCCTGAAGGTAACTGCACCGTTTCTCTATCCTGTAGCCGTGGCGGTATCGGTGATCACCACCTTTACCACCCCGTTTATCATGCGGATGTCGGGGCCGGTCTATCTGTGGCTGCTAAAGGTGCTTCCTGCCCGGTGGGTGGAGTTCCTCGAACGTTATTCGGGAGGGTCAAACACTGTTAACCG
>JAUZOF010000041.1 GCA_030706585.1 Bacteroidota bacterium | reverse complement strand
TGGTAAAGCGATAATAGGGATAGCCTTTGAAGGCTTTGAGAATACCTTTCCGGTCAAGATAGCCATCGTTTTTACTCCATCCAAACTCCTGAATACAGATAATATCGGCATTTTGCTCCAGAATATATTTGATGGTCGGGTTAGGTGCATCTTCCGTATGAGTAACGTAATTAAACCCACGGACGTTGTAAGATAAAATTTTGAGCGTCCTGGCAGGAAGCTCTTTATGAGCCTTATGCATCGGGAAATAGACCAGAAACTGCGGAAAGCTCAACAATACGCCAAGGAGAGAAAGCACCAGATATTTCTTCAGCCGTATTATCCAAAACAACAAAAAGGAGATATTCACCAGAAAAAAGACTGGAAACAAAAGGCTTACATAGGCAAATATCACTCCTTTTTCGGGAGAGATGCGGTCGGCGAAAGTAGCAATTACCAACGCAAGAAAGAAAAGAACATTCAACAGCAGCATCACTGCATGGAAAATACTCTTGATATGAAGTTCCTTTTTTATATCCATTTATTTTTTGCTGGCATCGAATAAGAATTTCTTTTCTTCAGTTGTCAGGCTCTCATAACCTGATTTTTTGAGCTTGTCAAGCACCTCGTCAAGCTTTTTATTATCGTTGCTTTTGCGATTGCGATACTCCTGATCAGTTTCGGACCGGTGATACTTTACTTTCATCCGCACCTTGGGTTTTGGCTTGAATAATGAAACCAAAGCGTCCATCACTTTATTGAAACCTTTGGTTAAATCGCGTCCCCGCTTATAGCTCAGGAAAAAGAAGTACCCCAGAAGAGCTCCACCCAAGTGAGCAAAGTGCCCTCCGGAGTTGGCGGAGGTCATGCTAAGTAAATCAATCAAAATGGTCGCCGCAGCTATATATTTCAATTTAACAGAACCAATCAAAAACAATTGCACAGAAAAATCAGGAATCCGGAATGCTGTCGCAATCACAATGGCCATAATCGAGGCTGAAGCCCCCCTGAAGCAAACCTGCCTGATTGGCAAAAAACGGTAACGTGTTATATACCGCCAAAAACATCAGGGCACCGGCCAGACCTCCTAAAAAATAGAGCGCCACTAACTGCTTTTCGGTAAATAACTGCAAAAATAGCCCACCGAACCAATAGAGCCATAGCATATTAAACAGGATATGGAAAAAATCGCTATGCAAAAACATATACGAAATCAAGGTCCAGGGACGATACATTAACTCAACGGGCTGCGATGGAAGACTAAAATAGAAGGAGAGGTCAATCGTACCCAGAAACAGGCGGTTGACCACCGAAAAAAGCCCGACTACGACAAACACTACCGCATTGGCAATGATAAAACGCTTCAACGCGTTGCCATGCTTAAAATGAATCTTCAGTTCAGAAAAAAAACCGGCCATTCTGATTATCTTTTTGTTTCCAGTATCGAACTAAGAAATAACCAAACAACATCCCTCCCAGGTGGGCAAAGTGAGCAACATTGTCGGATGCAGAATTGTAGACCCCGCTGGTCAACTCAATGATTCCGTAAACAATCATCATATACTTTGCCTTAATGGGCACAGGGATAAACATCAGGAACAGGGGAGCATTAGGATAAAGCATTGCAAATGCCAACAAAATTCCAAAGACAGCACCGGATGCTCCGATCGTAATCATACCGTTAAGCATTCCGCCATATGCGGCAATTTCAGAAAATGAAGCTCCGATAGACATAAACCAGGTAATCTGCTGCACTATGGCCGCCCCGATTCCGGTTATGGTGTAGAAAATCAAAAAGCGCTTCGGTCCCCAGGTCGATTCCACAATACGGCCAAACATATAAACGGCAAACATATTGAAAAACAGATGTGTAAAACCTGCATGCATAAACATGTATGTCACCATTTGGTAGGGCCGGAAATCCGGCGCCTGCATGTAGTGCAATCCCAACCAATAGCTGATATCAATTGGTTCACCTAAGCTGTTTCTCAAAATGGAAGGCAGTGTTATCGATGCCAGCCAACACAGCAGGTTTATTATGATCAGATTTTTTGTAACGGGAGGTATCCCTTGCAGAAAGTCTCGCTTTGCGTTAAACATAATTTCAGGGTTCTATTTCTGGCAAATTTACTGATTTTCGCCCGAAATTGGCTTTACAACATACTTAAATAAGCTTTTAAAACCGCCCTTATGGATTTTTCATGAAATAATTAGCCAGACCTATTGCTTATGAGAATTTTAAACTTATATTTGCAAAGCTCAAAAAACTATTTTTTAACTCTAATCTATACTATTGTTATGAACAAGCAAGAACTAATCGATGCAATGGCTGAAAAGGCCGGTATCTCAAAAGCAGACTCTAAAAAAGCATTAGACGCTTTCACAGCCGTTGTAGCTGAAGAATTAAAAAAAGAAGGTAAAGTAGCTTTAGTTGGCTTCGGTACATTCTCTGTTGTTGAAAAAAGCGCAAGAACAGGTATCAACCCTGCCACTAAACAGCAAATTCAGATTGCCGCTAAGAAAGTTGCCAAATTCAAACCAGGTGCTGATTTGGACATCCAGTAACCGGATACAAAACTGAGAAAAAGAGGTGCAAGCTTTAGGATTGCACCTCTTTTTTTTTCCTCTGCTTTAAATATGCTATCTTTGCAGCCAATTAAATAAAGAACAGAGCTTTAGTTACGCGGCGCAATAGAAAAAAACCCATCAATTTGAAAGAAGCCCGGCGCATTTCATTCTGCCTGTTCAAGACTCAAGACTATATAAATCAACCATATAACATTGCGCATTTGCGTTTAATGCTAACGACAAATCACTATGAGCATAGAGACAAAATTAGCAATCGCCGTAAGCGAAGCCATTCTGAAACTTTACGGACAGGAAGTCAGCCTCACCCAGATTCAATTATCAAAAACCAAAAAAGAGTTTGAAGGACACCTGACTCTCGTTGTTTTCCCCTTTTTAAAGATATCAAAAAAAAATCCGGAACAAACCGCACAGGAAATCGGAGCCTACCTTCAGAAAAATGAGCCGGCAATAGCCGCTTTCAACGTAATCAAAGGCTTCCTTAATCTGGTCATTGATGCGAAAGTGTGGATCAATCTGCTTCAAACCGTAGCCGATGACGACAAATTCGGCATCACTACCGCAGACGACAATTCTCCTCTGGTGATGATTGAATACTCTTCACCAAATACAAATAAGCCGCTTCACCTAGGCCACGTCCGCAACAACCTTTTGGGATACAGTCTTTCCGAAATCCTGAAAGCAAATGGAAACCGCGTAGTAAAAACAAATATTGTCAACGACCGGGGTATCCATATCTGTAAATCAATGTTGGCCTGGAAAAAATACGGTAATGGTGAAACTCCGGCAAACAGTGGAATGAAAGGCGACCATTTGGTAGGCAAATACTACGTTGTTTTTGACAAAGAGTACAAAACTCAAATCAAAGAACTCGTTACGGCCGGACAAACTGAAGAGGAGGCTAAGAAAAATGCCCCCCTAATGCTTGAAGCTCAGGAAATGCTCCGCCAATGGGAAGCCAATGACGCTGAAGTCGTAGAGATGTGGCGCATGATGAATGGCTGGGTATATGAAGGATTTGACGCAACCTACAAAAAACTGGGCGTTGACTTCGACAAAATCTATTACGAATCAGAAACTTATATCGAAGGAAAGAACAAAGTACTGGAAGGCCTTGCCAATGGTATTCTTTACCAAAAAGAAGATTCTTCGGTATGGGCTGACCTGACAGGAGAAGGTCTGGACCACAAACTTCTGCTTCGCGGTGACGGAACTTCCGTTTATATGACTCAGGATATCGGCACCGCCAAACTGCGTTACGACGACTACCCTATCAACAAAATGGTTTATGTGGTGGGCAACGAGCAAAACTACCACTTCCAGGTTTTAGCAATCCTGCTGGATAAACTCGGATTTGAATGGGGAAAAGAGCTTGTTCACTTCTCTTACGGCATGGTGGAACTTCCTGAAGGTAAAATGAAATCACGCGAAGGAACAGTGGTTGACGCTGACGATCTGGTAGAAGAGATGGTAACCACAGCCCGCGAAACCTCACAGGAATTAGGCAAGCTCGACAACTGTACTACCGAAGAGGCCGAAAAAATCGCCTACACTGTCGGTATGGGTGCTTTGAAATATTTTATCCTCAAAGTTGACCCGCGCAAAAACATGACTTTCAACCCGAAAGAATCGATAGACTTTAACGGAAATACAGGACCGTTTATCCAATACACTCATGCCCGCATCTGTTCTGTTTTACGTAAAGCAGAAGAACAGGGCATTCAGGTTGATCAGGCTATCAATGAAAATCTTACACTTTCTGAGAAAGAACAAAATCTAATCCAACTGATCGCGGAATATAAAAACGTGGTGAAAGATGCAGGGAAAGAATACAGCCCGGCTCTGATCGCCAACTATATCTACGATCTGGTGAAAGAATACAACCAGTTCTATCACGACCATTCCATTCTTCGCGAAGAAAATGAGTCAATGAGACACTTCCGCCTTGTGCTTTCGAAAAATGTGGCAAAAGTCATAAAATCAGGTATGAGCCTATTAGGCATTGATGTACCGGAGCGTATGTAAAGGGTTCTGATTTTTCAACAAAACAATAACAGGATTTTCAGGTAAGAATCGTTTGATTTCTAAACCTGAAAGTCCTGTTTTTGTTTATATAGCTATACCAGAAATCCCCAAAAGTATTATCTATGGAAATGACAAAAAAAATGATAGAGAGCCTGACCGCTTTTCAGGTAAATGAAATCACAGAAAGTCTTGTCTACAGAAACCTATCAAGGCTCGAGAAGAATCCGGATAACAAACGGGTATTGGAGCATATCGCCAACGAAGAGCTCAAACACTACAAGGTGCTAAAACAATTCACCAACAAAGCGCCTCTACCCGATAAATTCAGAGTATGGAAATTTACCCAGATCGCCCGATTCTTTGGAGTCACTTTTGGTATTAAGTTAATGGAGAAGGGGGAAGTGCATGCCCAGTCAAACTACAGAGCATTCGAAAAATACCCGGAGTTGGTGCAAATTGCCACCGAGGAAGGCGTTCACGAGAAAGAGCTCATCAACATGATTGACGAAGAGCGCCTCAACTACATGGGCTCTGTGGTTCTAGGCCTCAACGATGCCCTAGTTGAGTTAACCGGAACATTAGCCGGATTCACCCTCGCCTTAAATAATCCGGGACTAATCGCACTGACCGGCAGTATTACCGGTATTGCTGCAGCCCTTTCCATGGCCTCATCCGAATACTTATCCACGAAATCGGAAGGTGCAGGCAAAAGTGCAATAAAGGCCTCAGTTTATACCGGAACAGCCTACCTCATTACAGTCATATTACTCATTCTGCCGTTCTTACTTTTATCAAATGTCTTTCTGTCGTTGTCGATAACTATCGGAACAGCATTGTGCATAATTGCTGTGTTCAATTACTACTACTCAGTTGCAAAAGACGAAAGCTTTAAACACCGCTTCCTGGAAATGGCCACATTGAGCACATCAGTCGCGGGTATAAGCTTCCTGATCGGATACCTCTTGAATAAATTTACCGGCATAAATGTATGATCAAAATAACGAAGCCTGGCTCGTTGGAGTCAGGCTTCGTTATTTTATGGACAAAAAAAAGAGAATGTGTTCTTAGAACCATTCTCTTCAATGCCTTTTTGCGTCAGTAATTACTGAGCAGCAACAGCTGAATCAGCAGCAGCAGAATCAACAGCAACAGCAGTGTCAACTACAGCAGCAGTATCAACTGCAGTAGAATCAGCAGTAGCAGCTTTTTCAGCAGATTTGTTTCCGCAAGAAGCGAAAGAAACAGCAGCAACAACAGCAAAGAACAATACTAACTTTTTCATTTCTTTTAATTTTGAAAGTAAAACAATTAATTGTTTGTTTGATTAAAACGATGCAAAGTTATGGAGAAATCAAATACGTTGTACCACTTTCAATCTTTTTTTTTTCAAAAAAATCACCCGGCAAAATATCCAGCTGATATACAACGACTTATAAGGCGATATTTTTTCAGGATTTTACGGTAATCTGACTATATAAATAGCGTTTTATACTGCGTTTCGGGGTCTTTTCGAACTCCGTAGGATAAAGAATAATCTCTGCTATGTTTTCATAAGCAGCAGTCATCTTATTCAAATGCTTTCGGTTCTCTTCCATTATAGCCTTTAATCTGCCGGTTTCCAACCCCATAGCATTCATGGTTTCATAATCAGGATAGACTAAAGCTATAAGCCGGCCCTCTTTCTCCATTACCAGACTTTCCATCACGCAAGGGAGGTTATTCAATTTAGCCTCAATCTCTTCCGGATAAATATTCTGGCCACTGGGACCAAGAATCATAGACTTACTACGGCCACGGATAAAGACGTTATTATCAGCATCAATTGTCCCGACATCTCCGGTATGCAGCCAGCCATCAGAATCAAGTACCGCACGGGTAGCCTCTTCATTTTTATAATAGCCACTCATCACGTTTTCACCTTTCACCCAAATCTCACCCGGAATATGATAAGGGTCTTCCGACTCAATCTTTATTTCCATCAGGCCCGGTAATACTTTACCGGCTGACTGGAGAACAAATTCCCGCCATGGCGAGTAACTAATCAACGGAGCACATTCGGTCATGCCATATCCTACGGTGAAGGGCAGCTTTATTTTTCGCAGAAAACTCTCTACCTCGTAGTTCAGGGGAGCGCCGCCGATGACCAACTCCGTCATTTCCCCGCCAAATGCCTCAAGCAATGAGTTCCGTATTTTCGCGTAAACTCTTTCCCGAAGAAAAGGTATTGCCAATGCCATTCGAACCGGGTTCTTCGAAATCGTAGGCAGTATCTGATTCTTGTATATCTTTTCGATAATCAGGGGAACGCAAAGAATCAAATTCGGATGAACCTCGGAAAAGGCCTTAAGCAGAACCTTGGGTGAGGGTATTTTCCCTAACAGCGTCACGTGGCCGCCAATAGCCAACGGTGTAAGGAAATCGAAAGCACAGCCGTAAGCGTGAGCCAACGGCAGGAACGAAACACACCGGCTTCCCCTGAAGTGCATGTCCAAATCAATCGCAAAGGTTACATTCCCCGCCAGGTTATTACCCGTCAGCATCACACCCTTGCTAAATCCGGTCGTTCCGGAAGTGTAGTTTATCAAGACAACCTTATCATTGGGAATGTGGGGATAACGCACATGCTCTGGTTTAAAGCCGTCAGGATAATGCTTTTCCATCTCCTCATCCAGCGATTTCAGGATTTTCTGAGCATGTTCGCCGGACTGGTGATGCAAACACCGTAATCTATCCAGGGAAAACACACAACGCACGTTTTCCATTTTATTTCCTTCAAGATTTTCCCAGATGTTGTCAGCCGCAAAGAGCAGTACGGAATCGGAGTGATTTACGATATGGTGGACGTCATTCGAATTGAAATCCTGCAAAATAGGAACAATCACCGCCCCATAAGTAATGGCAGCCAGACAGGTGATGCACCAGCGGGTATTATTCTTCCCTATCAGGGCAATCTTATCGCCATGATGGACATTCAGTTTGTGGAAAAGATAGTGAAGACGGGTGATTTCATAAGCCACTTCCCCGAAGGTAAATGTTTTGTCTTCACCATAATCAGTCAAAGCATTTAAGTCCCAGTTATCCCGGAAGCTTTGCTCATAGAGTTTGATAAAATTCCGCTCAATCATCGCACACTTTTATTACATATGTGCAAAAATAAGGTATAAAACCCGGTTTGATTTCGCAGAACGCGCATTTATGTTATTAAACAGGGGAATGCTGAGGCCGGATTTATTTCCTAAACACGAAATAGACGGCCATTATAATGCAAATTAATGCCGCCAGGTGATTCCATTTCAACGTCTCGTTTTTGAATGCGAAAGTAGAGAAAACAACGAACACAATCAACGTAATCACTTCCTGAATCACCTTCAACTGCATCAGGCTGAAGGGGCCGCCGTTTTCACGGAAGCCAAGGCGATTAGCCGGCACCTGGAGGATGTATTCGAAGAAGGCAATTCCCCAGCTGAAAAGAATCACCCCTATCAGCGGCAGCGCGTGAAACCAACTGAACTGCTTCATCTTCAAATGGCCGTACCATGCAAACGTCATGAACACGTTGGAGGCGACCAATAATAGAATGGAATAGATACCTTGCATATCAAAGTTGTGAGTTATGAGTCGTGTGTCAGAGCTCGCTTTTCGGTAAATAGTCGTACTGGATGTTATTCATGCTCGACCAAAGGCTGTGACGTGCCTGCGGATTGAGAGTTTCCAGTTGTTTGAGAATCGCTTTCACCTCGCTGCGGTGGGAGGTCTTCTCGTGCGGACAGTTTTTCTTCTGTTTGCGGTAGTTCTGGTTTTCGGCCAGCTGAAGCAGTTCGCTCTCGGGAGTCAGTGCCAGTGGGCGGATGATGGTCATGTCGAATTTATCCATCTTCAACTTCGGCGGCATGGTGGAGAAAGCCCCCTGGAAAGTGATATTCATCAACAGCGTTTGCAGGATATCATCCTGATGGTGGCCGAGCGCTATTTTGTTGCAACCCTGCTCTTTGGCTACGGTGAAGAGCGCTTTGCGGCGGTTCCACGAGCAGAGGAAACAGGGAGACTTGCGGTGGTCGGTCGCCTCGTCGAAGGAGGTTTCGTATTTGACAAAAGGAATTCCGTACTGTTCGGCGTGATTCTTGAGGTATTCGGCATCCGACTCGTAAGGAATGTTGGTCATGATGATGTGAGCTGCCACCACGGTAAAGCGCGGTTTGAAAATCCGCATCCGGCGTCCCAGCAGTTCAATCAGCGCCAATGAATCCTTCCCGCCGGAAAGTCCAATCAGCACTTTATCGCCATCTTCAATGAGGCGATACTCTTCAATCGCCTTTTTTACCCGTTGGTCCAGTTTGCGGAACAATTTCTCCTCCGGTGTCAGTTTTGCCATAGTCAGTTTTTAGAATCCGGGCGCAAAAATACAAAATCACCCGCCGGGCGGAGAGGCTAACTGCTTATTTTAAACATTATTATCCATCAGCACAGTAAGCCTCCGGTATCGTCAACCCGCTATCCCTATGCCATTTTTAATTTGGTTATTCAGGCAAAATAGCCCATCTTTGCAAAAGAGGCACATTTGGCAATAAGTCATATTCTGAAGCCGTTATTCTCTGTGCCATTTTCAGTAACTCTTTATTTGCAAGAATCTTATTTGTCATGAAAATATTTCATCGTCTTACTATCCTATTGTTTATCCTGATACTTTTTGTGCCAAACGGGCAGGCAATTGCCCCCAAACGTGAATTCCGCGGCGTATGGATTCATACCGTGCAGCAGGCGCAATACAAAAGCATGACCATGACCGAGATGCAGCGCTATTTCACTGACATGCTCGATTCGTTTCAGAAAGCAGGCATCAACGCTTTCATCTTCCAGGTAAGACCTCAGGCGGATGCCTTTTACAAATCAGACCTTGAACCGTGGAGCCGCTACCTGACCGGCACGCAGGGCAAAGCGCCCAATCCGGTGTGGGATCCGATGGAATTTCTTATCAAGGAGTGCCATGCCCGCAACATCGAATTTCACGCCTGGCTCAATCCCTACCGTGTGACCAGCAACGAGACCGACGCCCTCGCCCCCGACCATATTTACTGGAAACATCCGGAGCGTTTTATCAAATACGGCAAGCAAATCTACTTCGACCCGGGCATGCCCGAAAACCGCAAATTCATCTGTAGCGTGGTCAAAGATATCGTGAAGCGCTACGATGTGGATGCCATTCACATGGACGACTACTTCTACCCCTACCCCATCGCGGGAGAGGATTTTCCCGACAAAGAGAGCTTTGAGGCTTACGGCAAATTGCAGGGATTTTCCCAAAATCAGAAAGCCGACTGGCGCCGCAACAACGTCAACCTCCTCATCCGCGAGCTAAAGGAGACCATCTACTCGACCAAACCCTATGTGCGATTCGGTATCAGCCCGTTTGGCATTTACCGGAATAAAAAAAATACCGTTGATGGCTCGGGCAGTAACACCAACGGCCTGCAAAACTACGACGACCTCTACGCCGACGTGATTCTGTGGGGTAAAAATGCCTGGATTGACTACGTGATGCCGCAGCTTTACTGGGAAATCGGGCACAAGGCGGCTGACTATACCACTCTTCTGGACTGGTGGTCGCGCAATGTCCACAGCGAGCAACTTTATATCGGTCAAAGTGTAGTGCGCACCATGCAGGCGCCCGATGCGCAAACCGGCGACAAAAACCAGTTGCCCCGCAAGATGACTCAGGCCTCGGCTCAAAAAGCCATCCAGGGACATTGCCTGTGGAACGGCTACGACGTGTTGCGCAACGAGGGCGGCATCCGAGACAGCCTGGTGAATCATTACTACAAATACCCGGCCATCGTGCCCGCTTACACCAACATGGATGGCACGCCTCCCCTCCCGCTTAAGAAGCTTTGGGCAGAATGGACCGAGAAGGGCTACTTCCTCCGCTGGGAACCGAAGGCCGACAAAGATGCGCTCAACATGCCTACCCGCTACTGCATCTACTGCTTCGGACCGGGTGAACGGGTCAACCTCGACGACCCGTCGAAAATCGTGAAGCTAACGACCGAGACCTCGTACCAGCTTCCGTATGACAAGGATAAGGTGAAATTCAAATACGTGGTCACCACCCTCGACCGTTACAACTTCGAATGCAAAAAGGGCAAAAAGAAGACCGTCAAACTATAACATAATCGAAAGGCAGAGCTTAGCTCTGTCTTTTTTGTTTTAGGGTAATCAATATTTCTGGAAGGACATTCCATCCTCCTGGAAGGAATATAAATCCTCGTGGAATCGCTTTCAATTCTCTTGGATGAGAATTTAAAATACCTGGAAGAGTATTCCATTCTCTTAGAATATATTTCAATCCTCGTGGATGATAATTCAATTTTACAGTATTCGCTATCCATCCTCATGGTTACTTATTCCATATTACTGGATACTATTTCAATATACCTTGAATTTTTATCAATATTACTGGAAGGGCATTCAATCCCCGGGCAAAGTTTCTCAATAAAATAATTGAGCGTTCGCATAATTATCTATCCGTATTTTCATAACTTCGTAATGTTAAGTCATTATCGAATTAATACGGCGGTTTCTTTACCCCTAAATCCCCTAAAGGGGACTTTTGCGGACTACCACAGATAACGCTTCTGCGGTAAAAGCCCCCTTTAGGGGGTTGGGGGTAAACAAACAGGAAATATTCTCTGTACTTATATCTAAAACCGGAATATCATGGAAAAAATTAATGCGCTCGCTTTGATAAACAGGGAGGTTGACAAGCGAAGACTGTCCCCGGCAGATGTTGCGCATCTGCTGAATATGAATTACTCGACCATCTACGTTACCCTCAAGCGTAAAAACATTACCGTAAATGACCTCGCCAAATTCTCCGAGGCTTTTCAATACAACTTCTTCAAGGAAATCGCGGACCAATACTCCTTTGCCGAACCGGCTGAACCGGTCAACGAGGAGATGATTGCCCTTAAGGAAAAGGTCAAAGATTTGGAGCAGGAGGTCAACTTCCTGCGCCGCACATTGAAGGATTTAATGGGGAAATAAGATGCGGAAATACCCTTTACATATCATTGCAATCATCTTGTTGCTGATATCGGCAGCTGGTTGCAATAAATCCGGACAGGCGCATCCATCTGTCATTTACACCACCGAAAACGCGCTTATTGTGGACAGCAGTTGCGTGATATTCGTCGCACCGGACACGACCGAAATCGCCCGCATGCATGCCCAAAGTTCGGAAGAGGACTATCAGACGTGGGTCGACCAGATGACCTGGTATCCCGGCATTGCCCGGACCGCTCTGCATGACATGGGTATCAACACGATGACCATTCATGACAAGAAATACCTCGTATTAAAGCTTTCGAAGAAGGAAGAATTCGTGATGAATCCGAAAAAGATTTCGGGCGACATGGTGTTATTCAATAAAAAGAAAAAGCCGTTCGTGGTCAACTCTGCCGACTTTGATGCAAACAAGGGATTTATCCTGAAGTATTTTGACAAATAACGGAAAAAGAAAGCGCGTATGCAATCCCTCGATTTCACCCCCGAATACCGCAAGATGCTGGAAAAGCTCAACGTTGTCAGGGAGCTTTACCTCAATCTCCTGCTGCAATACAACGACCTGTTGCAGGTGGTCAGGCCCAACCTCACCGCCATTTACCTGATTAAAATCGGGGAAAAGCAACTGCAACTGCTCGAAAAACAGGCAAAGGTGGCAGCCCTCAAATATAAGATGGAGCTACTACAGGCAGCTCTCAACCGGAAGGAGAAGCCCGATCCGGCGGCCATCGAAGCCGACATTGCGATGAAAATGGCGGCCTATAAACAGCAAATTGAGGAGCAGGCCGCCCAAATCGAAGAGGCGCACCAACACACCAGCCACCTGATGAGCGCGGCCGAATCGACCGAGCTGAAAAAGACCTACTACAACCTGGCCAAAAAACTGCATCCCGACGTGAATCCCGAACAGACGGAAAAGGAGAAAAGCCTTTGGCTGATTGTAGCGCAGGCTTATGAGATTGGTGATTTGGAGAGCCTGAAGAATGTATCGGCGGTATTAAGTGACACTACTGTCCGGGTGATGGAGTATTCGAGTCTCTATATCATGCAAAATGAGATAGAGAAATACGAAAAGCGCTTGTCAAATATTACCCAAAAGACCAATTTACTGAAAAAGGAATTCCCTTTTACCTTCGAAGAAAAACTAGCGGACGATGACTGGGTGAAAGCCGAAGCCACCCGCATCGACAGCGAAATCGGGATGCTGAAAGAGACCGAAGATAAACTGGAGATTTACATTGAAATGATTCTGGAGGCTTTGTAATGAGTGATAATCTGGTAAAATTTACACCGGCCATGCTGTCGGTTCTGGCTGGTGAGAATAAGATAACGCTGCCTTTTCAAAAAGATATTTTCCTGATTGAGATACAGGTGGCGGGAACCAGTTTCCGGAAAAACATCAAGGAACTGGAACCTCTTCTGGAACCGGGCCAGATGTACCGCATGGTGCGCGAACCCGAAAACCAATACGATGCGAATGCCATCGCCATCTACTTTGATGAAGAAAAAATGGGCTATATCCCTGCCGAACAAAACGAAATCATTGCCCGGCTGATGGATGTGGGCAAATTCTTCTACTGCAAGCTAATCTCCAAAGAGTGGATTCACAACTGGCTGCGTCTGAAGACCGAAGTCTATATGAAGGACTAACCTTTTCCTATATCAGAGGGTTTTATATAAAGCCTCCAACCCCGAATGACCTATGAAGAAAATTTCGCTGCTCTTATTTTTAGCCCACTTCATACTACTGGCTCTTGCACAAGCGGCGCCTTACCAGTCCTTTGACAATGTAGCGTTGAATAACGACGCTTCGGTGGTCAACTGCTTTATTCAGGACAAGCAGGGAGGAATCTGGATGGGGACAGACAAGGGATTATTCAGCTACAACGGTCATACCCTGCTCCCGCATTTCCCATTTTCCCAAAACAAACAGGAATCGGGCTCAATGATAAACTGCGGGACAATGCTTGACGATGAGCGGTTGTGCCTCGGTGCAGATAACGGGCTCCTGTTTTACAACCTGAAGACTGATTTATACGAAACCCGTCCGGTAAAATTCCCGACAGATATCCGCTCGATGGCACGCTCGGGCAGAATGCTTTGGATTGGCACGTTAAACGGGCTTTACCGTTATGCGATAAATTCCAATCGGATTGAGAATGTCAGCCAGCAGAAAAATATTGGCATCCCCCACAAAGCCATTTACTCCATACTTCAGACGGCAGACCATACCCTGTATGTCGGCACTTATAACGGTCTCTGCGCCCTCGCTCCTAACACGGACAGGTTCCAAACCATCGCACTTCCGGTCTATTCTCCGAAGAACAACCTGCTGGTCAATTCCCTCCTGGAGGACGCGGAGAACCACTGCATCTGGATTGGGACGGAGGGATACCTTTTCCGCTATTTCCCCCAAACTAAAAAGATTGAACACATCCCGACCTTCGACGGAAACTCTATCAAGTCACTGGCGATTGACCAAAATAAGAATCTGTTGCTGGGAACGGACAACGGTCTCTATATTTATGACCTTCGGCAAAATGAGGTGAAACATCTGCTGCACGACTCACGCTACAGTCAGTCCCTTTCCAACAATATCGTCTGGAGCATCTTTATCGATAAGCAGAATAATACCTGGATTGGAACGGATTACGGAGTCTCCCTCGCCCGCTCCAACAAAGAATACCAATATGTACCCATCTCCCGGGTGACCGGAATGGGTGACGGGAATAATTTGCAGGTTATTTTCAGGGATTCGCGCAACAACTTCTGGTACGGAGGTACGAACGGATTGATATTTAGTCCGGCGGATGGCTCCGGCAGTACGTGGTACAAGATGGGGGAAAGCCGTAATCCGATTTCACATAACCGGATTCGCTGCATTTATGAGGACCATACGCACAACCTGTGGGTGGCAACAGACGGCAGCATCAACCGTTTCGACTACAGCAAACGTCAGTTTGTACATTACAACATCGTGGATAAAAGCTATACGAGAAACGCGCAATGGGCATACAACATCACGGAAGACAAACGGGGACGACTATGGATTGCAACGTGCCTCGGTGGAATCTTCGTGGTGGACAAGGCGAAGCTGCTGGCCAACGCGGGCAAGACTTACATTGCCGAACAAAACTTCTACAAAAACGGGCGCAGCAACGGACTTTCGGATAACTTCATCAACCAGATGCTGATGGATTTGCAGGGAAATATTTGGGCGCTGACCTACAACGCGGGATTCAACAAAATAGATACGAGAAGCGGGCGGGTTGCCCATTTCAATATAAAGCCCAATGAACCGGGCAAAAATGCCAGCTGCATGATTCGTGACCGGGAAGGCTATATCTGGTTCGGATACAATGGCGGACTCACCCGCCTCAACTCGCGCACGAACGAGAGAAAGGCCATCGAGCCCGGTGGATTGAAAAACCTCTTTATCCGTGTATTGACTGAGGAAGAGGGCCATATTTGGGTAACAACCTCTGAAGGAATCTTTGTACTGGATAAAAAGAGTTTGCAGATTCATGCGACTGACCTTATCAATAAATCCTACTCCTGTAGCTTTTACGATACGGCCAATCGCCAGATTTACCTGGGCGGTGTGGATGGTTTTCTGGAATTCTCACCCTCTATTTCCAATCAGAAAACGACACCACCAGCCATCACACTGACGGCGCTCTATGTCAATGACCATTTATTCAAAATCGGAAAGGATTATGATGGACCTAGCATCCGTTATGCCGATGAGGCTACATTGAAATACAACCAGAATAATATCTCGTTTGAATTTTCCGACCTGAACTTCTCCCGCGAAAAGAGCAAAAACTACCTCTACCGACTGGATGGGGTGGATGATGAATGGCGCTCTACGCAAAATCTTACAGACAAAATTACCTATACCAATTTGTCTCCGGGTAGATACAATCTGAGTTTCGGGCGGATGGCTCCGGATGGTTCAATAATAAAATCATCGTTGGATTTCCGGCTGATTATTACCCCGCCGTGGTATCTGACCGTAT
>JAUZOF010000409.1 GCA_030706585.1 Bacteroidota bacterium | reverse complement strand
TTAAGGAAGAGAATTCATCAAAAGAGTATTTTGTGCATTCAACAGGACTTAAGGACACTATCAAGGAAAATGATGAGGTGACCTTTGATCTGGAACAGGGAAAAAAAGGATTAAATGCAGTAAATGTTAAACGAGTATAGTCTATATTATATATCATTACATTACAATCAAAGCCTTACTTTAAGTGAGGCTTTTTTTGTGCCCTGATGCGACTTGATGTTTCTGCTAAAACTTCGTGAATCTGTTTTTTCAGTGATGGAAACGAAGTCGTATGGCTTCTTTGCCTCTTTCAAACAGGTAAAATTCAATCAGACACACGACTATCCAATCTTCTTTGCTAATTTTGCACCTCTTAATTATATACGTGGAATTTCTACCATAAGCATTTGAAATAAACAAACCCAATGATAAGTTACCTGCAAGTGGATGGACTGACCAAATCGTTTGGCAGTCAGATATTATTTGAAAATATAAGTTTCGGTATTGCCGAGGGAGAACGTATCGGTCTGATCGCTCCGAATGGAACGGGTAAGACTACGTTGCTCAACATCCTGGCCGGCAAAGAGGATTACGACAGCGGCTCTGTGGTTTATCGCCGTGACCTGAAGGTCGGTTATCTTGCGCAGGATCCCCAATATCCGGCGGGATTGACCGTGTTGGAAGCCTGTTTCAATTCCGAAAGCGAGACGGTGAAGCTGATTGCCGAGTATGAAAATGCTATGGCGACAGGAGATCACTCCAATCTGGAAGATATATTGCACCGCATGGACCACCTGAAAGCGTGGGATTACGAGCAGAAAGCGAAACAAATCCTCTCCGAACTGAAAATTCGCAACTTTGACCAGAAGGTAGAGCAGCTCTCCGGTGGTCAGTTGAAACGGGTGGCCTTGGCTAATGTGCTGATTTCAGAACCGGAATTGATTATTCTCGATGAGCCCACCAACCACCTTGACCTTGAAATGACCGAGTGGCTGGAGGGTTATCTCAATCGTTCACGCCTCAGTCTGCTGATGGTGACACACGACCGTTATTTTCTTGATCGTGTGTGCAACGAGATTATCGAGATGGACCGCGGTCAACTTTATACTTATAAGGGGAATTATTCCTACTATCTCGAGAAGCGCGAAGAACGTGTCATGTCGCAAAATGCAGAAATCGACCGCGCTAATAATCTGCTCCGCAAAGAACTGGAATGGATGCGCCGTCAACCGCAGGCCCGTGCTACTAAAGCGAAGTCTCGTATAGATGCTTTTTACGACCTGGAGAAGAAAGCCAAACAGCAACGTGCAGCCGGTGATGTAAAACTCGACGTAAAAGCCTCATACATCGGCAGTAAAATATTCGAAATAGAACATCTTTACAAAAGCTTTGGCGACCTGAAGATTGTGGAAGACTTCAACTATGTCTTTGCCCGTTATGAGAAAATGGGTATCGTGGGCAATAACGGTACCGGTAAATCGACCTTCATCAAAATGCTGATGGGTGATGTGGCTCCCGATAGTGGGTTGATCGATATTGGTGAGACGGTGAAGTTTGGCTACTACAGCCAGGATGGTCTGAAGTTTGACGAGCAGATGAAGGTGATCGACGTGGTGCGTGAAGTGGCTGAGGTGATTGATCTGGGTAATGGCAACAAGCTGACCGCTTCCCAGTTCCTGCAACACTTCCTCTTTGCCCCGGAGACGCAGCATAATTTCGTCTATAAGCTGAGTGGGGGTGAGAAGCGTCGCCTCTATCTCTGTACCGTTTTGATGCGTAACCCCAACTTCCTGGTTCTCGACGAGCCGACCAATGACCTGGACATCGTAACTCTCAATGTATTGGAGGAGTATCTTTCCAGTTTCAAAGGATGTGTGATTGTGGTGTCGCACGACCGTTATTTTATGGATAAGGTGGTGGATCACCTGATGGTGTTCGAAGGAAATGCCAAGCTGAAAGATTTCCCCGGTAACTATACCGATTATCGTGAATGGAAGGAGTTGAAGGTGAAAGAAGAGAAGCAACTTCAGGCTGAGAAAGCGAAGAAAGAGGAAAAACCTGCCGCATCCAATAAACCTGCCCGCCCGGTTGATGATAGTAAGAAGAAGCTATCCTTTAAGGAGAAGCGGGAGTTTGAGCAACTGGAAGCGGAGATTCCACAACTTGAATCGGAGAAAGCGCAACTGGAGCAGGAGATGAGCAGCGGAATGCTTTCAACCGATGATCTTTTGACAAAGTCTGCCCGCATCAGTGAGTTGATCGATTTGATTGACGAGAAGTCTATGCGCTGGTTGGAATTGAGTGAGATGGCGTAGGTTGTCTTCCTTTAGCGCGAGTTTAGCGATAGCGAACTCGTGCTGGAAACCTAAACAGCTTGTAGCTGTTTTAGAATTCTGAGAATTCTGGATTTGAATTAATAAAGCAGAAAATCGACCTTATGTTGTCGACTTTCTGCTTTATTTATGACAGCTACAACCTGTCCTCTTCTAGCGAGTTTAGCGCAGCGTAACTCGTGCTGGAAATTCGAGCAGCTTGTAGCTGTTTTAGGATTCTGCGTTTAGCTTATAGATTCACTGCTTTATTCACGACAGCTACAAGCTGTCTTGGTTTTAGTCACGAGTTACGCTATCGCTAAACTCGCGCCAGTGGGGGACTTTCCGTAATGCTTGGTAGAGATCGCGATTTATCGCGTCTGGATAGACCAATATATTACCTCTTTATGTAAGATAAGCGATAGCTTTTGGGATGCTATCGCTTATCTGGCGTTTGTTATACAAGCGGGGACGCTTGTTATTAAAGAGGGCGAAGGCAGAGCCTGTCGCCCAACGGCCTACCGTTCTTTTGTGTTTGTTGTTTTTTGCAGGCTACGGAGCACTGGGTGAAGGCGGAGCCTGTCTCTCAACGGGGAAACTTCTAATCTGCTCCAATCTGTCAACCAACCGATTTAATTATAACGCTTTAATCATTTTCTGTACAGCTTCATAAGCTTTTTTTGGTTGATGGTTTGTATTCAGCAGAAATGGAAATGCTTTTCTGTCGGACTTATCGAGCCATGTATAATCATCAGCTACACCCCAGAATGTTACTCCGGTAATATAGCTTTTATAATCTGTTATTATCTTAAATAGTTTGGGGTAAGCAAGTTCCTGACTCTCCGAAAAGGCAGCAGTATAGACTGTTGATGAGGCATCGGTATTCGATTTATAAACAGACAAATCCAGTTCGGTCAATTGCAAATCGACGCCCAATGTTTTGTACAGATCCAGCGTTGTTCTGATGTCGTTTTCGCTGAAACCCACGTTCCAGTGCGCTTGCATTCCCAACCCATTTATCGGAATACCCCTATCCTTGAGTCCTTTTACCAAATTGTATATCTTATTTCTTTTCCAACCGTAGATCTCGTTGTAATCGTTGTAGAATAACTTGGCATTGGGGTCTGCTCGGTGGGCATATACAAATGCAGAGTCGATGTACGATGCATCTCCGCAAATCTTATACCAGGGAGAATCTTTACGATACATATCGTTGGCATCTGGAGTCCAGTCCGACAAAGCCTCATTCACTACATCCCATGCATATATCTTTCCTTTGTATCGCGACACAACGGCGGTAATGTATTCTTTCAGTTGTTTTAAAGCTACTTCTTTTGATAGCAGAGCTCCATTCTCATCATAGAACATCCAGTCGGGAGTCTGCGAATGCCACGTGAGACAATGTCCTCTGACCTTCATGTTGTTGGCTTGAGCAAAGGCAACAATGCGATCGGCTTCGGCCCATGTAAATACTCCTTTTACCCGTTCTATGGCATCGGGCTTCATGCAGTTTTCGGGAGTAATACTTGAAAAGTGTTTTCTTAAAGTGTTGTATTGGATAGCACTCGAAAGCACTTGATTAGATGCTACTGCTGCCCCGATGGGAAACATTTTCCCAAAAAGGGTTTTTAGGGGGACTATGGTATCGGCAGGGAGTGTTGGTGTTGGTGTGGTTGTTTTTTTGACTTCTGGTATGTCATCTTTGGCACACCCTGTGATCATACACATTGATAATACAAGGAAAAAGCATCCCCATTGCGAGATTGTTCGATTGTTTTTCATGGTTTTAGAAATGGAATAATTAGTACGAGAATAAACTCTTGTTTGCTGTATTCTTTTTCGATTTATTTAAAGTTCAATATTCCTGCCTACGCTCCCGCGTTTCGCGAGTCTCAAGCGACCTATACCCAAATGGAGGCAGATAACAAAATTACTATTTACAACTTCTACCCGCTTGCGAATCCAGACACAAAGTGTTCAATTATAGATTTTACA
>JAUZOF010000408.1 GCA_030706585.1 Bacteroidota bacterium | reverse complement strand
TGTAGAAGGCCAAACACAATAATTAAAACCGATAGAAGCATAGAAACGAGGCTCACGATTATCGTGCATTTTCGCTCTGTCTGCATTAAGCGTATAATCTTCGGAGAAAGTAAGACCTGTACCCACAGGCTGCCATGATTTTTCAGCCTCAGTAGCCTCGCTATACTGACGACCATCCGCCATACGGTATTGATCCACCATATCCTGAGTTACACTATAGCAACTGTTACCCGACTGTTTTGTAGGGAAATAGAACCCATCATCAACTGTGCTTTTTTGACAACAGTAAATCATTTCCTTATTGTTTTCAGGACGCAAAGTTCCGTCAAATATGGTCTTATATGATTTGTATGGATCAATATCCATTGCACCTTCGGGGAACGCTTTTGTCTTCAGGTTCGGATCACTCGTGTTAGGAAGTTCCAGAGTACCGCTAACTTTAGATGTTTTAGCAACTGTATTCAGCGAGTATTTTCCCATGTCAATAATTCGCTTATACGCAGCTGCAGCCTTTCCCCAACGGGTAGGATCGTATGTTTGAGAAATAAACGGAGTACCATCGGGACGTTTCCAACTCGCTATTTCATCAATCGTAGAAGTACCACCATTAAACAATGGACTTGCCGAATAGAGGCGCATACGGGCTATTACAGCCATAGCAGCACCTTTTGTTGGCAAAAACGGGTAGGATATTGATCGATCGTTAGGAAGCATTTGCGCAGCTTTTTCCATATTAGCACAGATATATTCCACACATTCATCAAAAGAAGCACGCTCATAAGAAACATTTGCAACTTCTTCATCCGTATCAAACGCCTGATCAGGCAGAATGGGCACTGGTCCATAAAGTCTCACTAAGCTATAGTAGAAATAGCCACGTAGAAAATATGCCATCCCGGTGTAATCCTGACGCTCCATATCGGTCAGGTCATTTTTCCCATTTATCCGGGCAAGAATAATATTCGCTTTACGAATACCTTTGTAAAAATCCGGCCAGGGATTAAGGCCAGTACTTCTCGGAGTGACCGCATCAACAAGTAATTTACCACCTGGGTGATTATCATCGCCCCAGGGAAGAATCGCCTCATCTGCCGCCAAACCACTTGGCGATGAAGTATGATTATTCCAGTCTCCCAATAAATTAGACTCATCTTTTAAATATGCAGCAGTACCATTAACGTATTGAAGGATTCTCGTTCTGCTAACAAAAATCGAGTCAATAGTCATTTTATCATATACATACTTATCAATATCCAAGTATTTTTCACACGAGGTACACATTAAAGTGCATATAAATAGTCCCAAAAACCATTTAATGCCAATCAATTTTTTTATTTTCATATTCTGTGTGTCTTTTTAAAATTGCATATTCATTTGGAAAGTAAATCTTCTTTGTAGAGTATAAGTAGCACCGTTCGAACTTGCTTGACCCGGATCAAATATTTTTACTTTGTCCCACACGTGTAAGTTATCTCCAATCAAACTAAACGTAGTATTATTAATCCCTGCCTTCTGCAATAACTTTCCTTTCATTTGGTAAGATAGCTGAACATTACTCAATCTCAGATAGCTACCATCATTTAACCAGAAAGTGGAATTGATATTATTATTAGCATTACCACCATAAGTCAATCTTGGGAAACGGGCATTTGGATTTTCAGTTGCTGATGTTCCGGAAATCTCTCTTGAGATCCAACGGTCTGTAGCTACGATATCCAACACATTACCAACCTCTTTTCCAGCAAATGGGTAAAATCCATTACCACCGCTAAAATATTTAACACGGCTTACGCCCTCGAAAAGCACACTTAAGTTCCAGTTTTTCCATTTGAATTCAGTAGCAAAACCATATTGTATTTGTGGTGTACCTGAATAATCCAATGGCACGATATCATACCAATCGATTTTCCCGTCTCCATTCACATCCTTGTACTTAATATCACCTGGCAACACTTGGTTAGTAAAAGTTTGCTTCGGACTATTAGCCACGTCCTCTTTATCTTTAAACAAGCCAAGAGCAATTAAACCTCTATTGCACCACAATTGATACCCTACTGTTGACTGATAAGGATATCTCACGATTGATTCTTCATATTCTACAACCTTATTTTTAGATTGAGTCAGGTTAGCGCGTAATACGAAATAAGAATCCTTATTAACGGTCTGGGTAAAGGAAAGGTGACCATCAGCACCCCAGCTTTTCATCTTGCCCACGTTAGCAAAAGGTAATGTAACCAATCCCATTTCTTCAGGAATACTTGCACGCTGTTGATAAATACCGGAACGAACATCTTTGAAAAAGTCAACTGAGAAGTCAAACTTGTTCTTTATAAACTTCGCATCAATACCAAAATTTTGTTTGGTAGCGGTTTCCCATCTAAGGTTGCTCGACCCCACCTGTGTTTCAGTATAACCGGTGCCTGATTGCCAAAGACCGCTTCCGGTTGACCCCATCAATGTCAGATATGGGAATCGTACATCCATGCGGTCGTTACCTACAGAACCATAAGATCCTCTAAATTTCAAGAAATCCAAAAATGGAAGATTCTTCTTCATAAAATTATATTGAGTAGGAACCCATCCTGCAGAAATAGCAGGGAATGTACCGAATTTTTTTCCATTTTCGAAAGCCTCGGAACCAGTATAACCAACATTTCCCTCTAAGAAATAAGTATCATTATATGAATAGGTTGCACGACTGGAGAGTCCAATATAACGCTTTGGAATCGCAGTTAAATCAGAACCGTTATTTGAGTCAATATAATCCTCCATGTAATAGTGAACCAGCCCTGAAACACGGTGTTTCTTGGCGAAGACACGTTCGTAGTTAGCTCGCGACTCAAAATAAAACTTTCTATTAACTGAGGAACTCACATAGAATCTTGTATCCGCGGCGTCACGTCTTTTTTCCAAAGCCAGTGAACCGTCGCGTTTTCTTGTTCTGGCGTAATACAACGCTGGGATTTTTTCCCGGTTTGTTGTCATATAGCTATCGGTAGTCATATTGAAAAGAGCTGTAAAGTTAAGCCCTTTCGTAATCATACCCAGATCTTGTTGATATTGAAGATTCAGATTGGTTGTGTTTGCATAACGCTTTTTGAAACCAGTGTAGTTGAGCAACACATAAGGGTTGATCTGGTCATTATTAGGACCATAAGCCGGAAGCTGCCCTGTCGAGAAAACAATAGGAGTAGTTACCGGGGTAAGGTTGGCTTGCGCAGCCCACAATTGATCGCTACTATCACCAAAACCCGGATAATTCTGGTTAACCATTACATCTTCCAGTCCCAGTGTCAAAATAGAAGTCGGAGTCAGGTTAACATCAATATTCGCACGGAAGTTGTATTGTTTATAATTCACATTCGTGTCATATTTATTTATTCCCTTATCCTGTTTGAATAGAGCTTCTTTATTCAAAACCCCCAAACTCATGTAATAACGGGCAACCTGTGCCCCTCCGGAAAGACTGAGGTGATACTGTTGATTCCAGGTATAATCTTTCAGGATTACATCCCTCCAATTCACATTCGGGTGAAGATCAGGATCCAAACCGCTTTTGAACAAAGACAAATCCACATCATTATAGATCGGGTCGGCACCTCTTGTCATTGAAGCTTCATTAGCTAAAGAAGCATAGGTATTTGCATCCACATAATGCGGCATTCGGGGTGAATATGAAATTCCGGCATTAGCCTTTACACTAACAGAGAGCTTACCGGCCACACCTTTTTTAGTAGTTACAAGTATTACACCATTCGCACCTCTTACACCATACACTGCGGTAGCTGATGCATCTTTCAAGATAGAGAAACTCTCGATATCTTCCGGGTCAAGCTTATTAATATCACCCTCCACTCCATCGATAAGAACCAAAGCACTTGAACCTGCTCCAAATGTACTAATACCACGAATCCAGAATTGAGAATAATCTTTTCCCGGTTCACCGGTTTTTAATTGAGAAATAATACCAGGCACACGACCTCCCAACATATTTGAGACAGATGTTGCCGGAGCTTTCAGCTCTTTAATATCGACATTTGTAATTGCTCCGGTTACAGAGATCTTACGTTGCGTACTGTGACCAACCACAACAGCCTCATCCAGTGCATTTACGGTTTCTTTCATTACAATCCGCATCTTTGCATCGGACTTTAACACCTTCATCTCTATCTTATCGAAACCAATCAGCGAGATGACCAATGTTTGGTTTTTCTGCAAACCAGTCAATCTAAAGTGACCGTCCAAGTCAGTAACCGTACCCTTACGTGGGTTCTCTTTAACTACTATATTTACACCAATC
>JAUZOF010000407.1 GCA_030706585.1 Bacteroidota bacterium | reverse complement strand
AGCGAATCATCGGGATTTCCTTTGGAAGGAAAAAATGTTTTTTTGTGATCCGCCTGGGGTTCGAACCCAGGACCCCAACATTAAAAGTGTTGTGCTCTACCAGCTGAGCTAGCGAATCATCAGTTGCTTTGTTTTTCAAAAGCGATGCAAAGGTAGGGGTTTATTTTTAATCTGCAAATGTTTTCGCTTAAAGATTTTCCGGGTTTTTGTGCTGTGTATCTCTATTTGTCATGGAATCAGCATCGTAGGTGGATGGATTTTTTTTGTCGATTTCGTGTAAAATGTATCTTTTGTAGTAACTCAGGCAAAGAGTTGTCGCAGGAAGTGCAATTATCAGACCGATCAAACCTAATAAACTTCCCCAGATAGAAAGCGAAAGAAGGATGATTGCAGGGTTCAGTCCGGTTACCCGTCCCATTACGTTTGGCACAATAATCATATCTTCGATGCCTTGCACGATTGCCATAACTAAAAAAGCAAGACCTATAATTACCCAGAAGCTTTCGTTGGTTTCTGCCGCTTTTAGCAAAGAAAGAAAGACGATGGGGAGTAACCCAACGAATTTCATGTAGGGGATAAGGTTAAGTAAACCCATCAATAGACCCATAATAATACCTAGGGGCATCCCAATGATTTTAAATCCGATCGCCAGCAAAGTACCTACAATTAGAGAAACCAGAGCTTGCCCACGAAAATATCGGTTCATGCCGTAACTTACATCAGAAATGATTTGTTCGACCAGATTTCTGTATCTTACGGGGAATAATTCTATAAAACCATTACTGATGCGGTCAAAATCTTTCAGAATAAATATGGTGTAAAGCAGGATGATTACAGATGCCAGTACACTCAAGACCAGGTTTAGAGAACTGGATAGGAACTCCCAGAATCTGGGGGCGACCTGTTGAATTAATTGTTTAATATCTTCCTTTGTTAATGCAGAAAGAAGATAATCGAGACTGATATTATGTTTGAAATAAATGGTCCATTCAGCCGGAATCAGAGGTATTGGCCCTTTGCGGTTTTGGTATTCATTGATTAAAAGTTTTAATTTGTAAATTTCATCCGTAACCGATGGTGCTAGTAGCCAGGAAGCCCCGATTATGATGGATATTGCAAATATAATAGTGGCGATGATGGCAAGAATCCTGTTTTTGAACTTAAGCTTATTCTGAAAAAATCCAACCAATGGGTTCAGAAGGTATGCAATAAGCCACGCAATAAGAAATGGGAGTAGTGCTTCCTTTATCAGTATAAGAATATAAATAATAGCTATTGCAAATATTATACTGAAAAATATTCGCGAAACCCGGTCAAAGGTAAATGGTTTTCGAAGTTCTATCATAATAATGGATGTAAGAAAAATGTGGTATATGATGCAGAAATCAAGAGGTAATTCCCCGCCTTATGTTGATGTTCATTGCAAAAATAATACTTTTGTCAGTCTGTTAGTTTCCTGTCATTGTTTTTCAAATATAAAATCAGGCCACTATTTCTTATGAACAGAAAAATACTCCTTACGGTTTCATCATTGTTTCTTTTCTTCAGTGGATTTGCGCAAAAGTCGGAGGCTTTAAAGCATTTTATCTCAAATAATTGTTTTTCATCCGCAGGCCTCTCTGTTGCGGTAAAGAATGTTGATAATGGAAATACGATTGTATCGTATAATTCTCAACTCAATCTTACTCCAGCTTCCACACAGAAACTGCTTACGACTGCTACAGCGTTAGAGATGTTTGGTCCGGAGTTTCGTTTTGAGACCAGGGTTTACTACAGCGGTAAAATCAGTTCGTCCGGAGTGTTGACAGGGGATATTGTGGTTAAAGGAAGTGGTGACCCGACTTTGGGGGCGCAATATTCCTCACAGGGGCAGAGCGCTTTTTTTGATACTATTTTATCAGCCTTAAAACGTAAAGGAATTCACGATGTTAAAGGTAAAATAATTGGTGATGAGAGACTTTATAATACGGAAATTGTGCCCTGGAAAACTCCGTGGGAGGATATGGGGAACTATTATGCGGCCGGAGTTTCAGCGTTGAATTATTCGGATAATAGCTATAAGCTGACATTTAAGACCGGAGCAGCAGGAAGTCGTCCCCGGATTGTAGGTGTTGAACCTACGGTGGAAGGTCTTAAGTTTCAGAATTTCCTGGTAGCAAAGGATAATGATAAAGATAGTGCATATCTGTATGGAATGCCATATTGCCATGAACGCTATATTTATGGCTCTGTTCCGGCTAATCAATCGGCTTTTTCCATAAAGGGGGATGTTCCTGATCCGGCTTTATTTGCGGTGCAATCCCTGGCTATGTATTTGAAAAGTCGAGGGGTGAAAGTATCAGGGGAGGAGACTACCAGCCGGATTTTAGAACAGCAGGGTAGTGCCATAATTCCCAACGGGGAGATCTTGTGTACTTTTAAATCAGACTCTTTGGGCGAAATTATAAAAGTAACTAATAAGAAAAGCTATAACTTTTACGCCGAAGCATTATTGCGACTTATAGCATCCAGATATAGCAAAGACGGGTCCTTACCAGCTGGAATTGCAGCCGAAAAAGCTTTCTGGGATAAGAAAGGCCTTAATGCAGGGAAAATATTGATTTATGATGGTAGTGGTCTTGCTCCATCAAACAGGGTTAACTCCGGTTTTCTGGTTGATCTGTTGCGCTATATGATTACGCAAAGTAGCAACAAAGAAAGTTATGTCCGGTCATTGGCTATTGCTGGAGAAGATGGTACGTTGAAGAGCTTTCTTGCGAATACAGCTTTAAAAGGGAAAGTAAAGGCAAAAAGCGGAAGTTTTGAAGGAGTGCTAACATACGCCGGTATAGTAAATAAGAATGGTTCGGAATATATCTTTTGTGTAATGGTAAATGCTTTCACCTGTCAGACATCTGTCGTAAAAAGGGCCATTGAACAGTTTTTGATGGATTTATGATTGTCTTTTACGGGGTAATTTGCCCAAAGTCTATTCAGATTGGATAAAAATCTGATTCAAAAATATCAGTTTTCCGTTTTATACATTACTTTTGTTTATCTAACAACTCTATATTTTGTTCTTGAAAGGTTTATGGCCGAAAAAAGGAATATTGAAATGATTGTAAGGGAGCTTAAAGAATTGCAGTCTTTGAGTGATGCACTGGCAGTATGCAATCCATTGCCACAGTCCCTTTTACAACTGATTAAGGATAAAGCTCAAAGAGTCGTTACTCTTACGGAGCAGGTAATGACTCATTCCGGGGCGATTTCTGCTGATTTTTCCATATTGGAAGCTGTAGGAAAACCAATTAACGATGCCGCTCCAGTAAACAATGAGGATAAAGGGATTGTTTTGAATACAGTTTCTGAAGAATTTATTCAGCCGGAAGAGATTCCGGATTCAAAGCCTGTCACTTCTCATATCGCAGTTGAAGAGGTTGCTGAAAAGCCGGCTTCCACTCTGGCTCAAAAGTTGACTTTGAATGAACGATTCAGATTTCTTAGGAATCTTTTTTCGGGAAATGAATCTCTGATGATGTCTGTTTTTGCAGAATTGGATCATAAATCCGGTTTGGACGAAATGGAAGAATACCTTAAATTGAAATTTCAGTGGGATTGGGAAAGTGCACCCGTCCTTGATTTTGTACAGTTTCTCGAACGAAACATTAAATAATTGCTGATGGCAAAATTGATTATTATACCTACGCCGATTGGCAATTTAGAAGATATTACGCTACGTGCGGTCAGATTATTGAAAGAGGTTGATTTGGTTTTAGCTGAGGATACCCGCACGACAGGGAATTTGTTGAGACATTTGGATATTTCTGTAAAAATGCAATCGCATCACAAGTTTAACGAGCATAAGACGATTGAACAAATCGTTAACCGGATAAATGCCGGAGAAAATGTGGCGCTTGTATCAGATGCCGGAACGCCGGCGATTTCGGATCCGGGATTTCTGGTTGTTCGTGAATGTGTAAAAGCCGGTATCGAGGTGGAGTGTCTGCCTGGCGCTACAGCTTTTGTTCCTGCGTTGGTTGTTTCTGGTTTACCCAATGACCGCTTTTGTTTTGAGGGGTTTCTTCCTCAGAAAAAAGGTCGGAATACGCGCCTTAAAGAGTTGGCGGAAGAGTCGCGAACCATTGTCTTTTATGAATCTCCATATCGTGTACTCAAGACATTGACTCAGATTGCCGAATTTTTCGGTTCAGAAAGAGCTGTTTCCGTTTCAAGAGAGTTGTCAAAGCTGCACGAGCAGACCGTCAGAGGTACATTGTCTGAAGTGATTGCTCATTTTGAACAAAATGAACCGCGCGGAGAATTTGTT
>JAUZOF010000406.1 GCA_030706585.1 Bacteroidota bacterium | reverse complement strand
ATTTGTTTTTAGCCTTGGCATCATACGCCCTTTTCTCATGCAATGACACATTAGACCAGATCGGCTCTATCTTACAGCCGGATTCTGACATTCTTGCAGTATCCAACGATACCTTCAATATCGAATCAGCCACCGTCATCTTAGATTCTATCTATGCCAAGACTGACATTGGCTTGTTAGGTAAATTCCACGACGACACTTACGGAAACCTCACCTGTGACTACTTCGGGCAGGTACGCTGTCCGGATGATTTCTCGTTAACCACAAAAGGAGAAGAGTTGCTCTCACTTGACTCTGCATCTATCGCCCTGCAATATACTTCCTATGTTGGTGACTCTTTGGAGCCCATGCAGATTTCCGTGTACAGAATGAAGAATACAGACGCATTCAGTAACGGCAAAAACCTGTACTCAAATCACAATACACCCAACGCAAGCGATCTAACATTCTGGAGAAAAAAGACCGTATCAACTTACGACGCCTCTATACCTGATTCTCTCAGATCATCCAGCTCGACCAGATATCTGTACATGACATTGCCTAAAGGCTCTATAGACACGTTGGTCAAAAAGGCTAAAAACCCGACTGAGTTTAACAAGTACATCCCCGGGCTTTATTTCACCACAAACTATGGAACAAAAGCCATCATTAAAACTACCGGGAGTTTCATCCTCCTCCATTATACTTATAAAAAAGACACTGACACAATTTCTAATCAGGCATACCCTCTGGCATTTACCAAAGAGGTTTTCCAGATCAACCATTACCAAAATGATGATTTGCAGGGGTTAGTAAACGACAAAAGTGCAACCTATATCAAAACTCCGGCAGGAGTATTCACCCAGCTTTCAATTCCATTGGGACAAATGGCTGATTCGTTGGTTAGCAACAACGCCGAGCGTTTGAATGGCGCTAAACTGACATTAGGTTCGTTCCGTGTAGAAAAACTGGTAACCGTACTGCAGCCACCCACATATCTGTTATTGGTTAAAAAGACGCAGATGGATTCCCTGTTTAGCGGTAAGATAACTTTTGATGCAGAGAAACATCTCTATGCAACGTTCTCAGCGACAAACAACACCTACACATTTTCCAACCTCCGCACCGCACTTAACGATGATTTGAATGCTCTTGCTAATCAGATCAAAGCAGCAAAAGAGGAGGGAAATGCAACCAAACTAAGTTCACTGATCAATCAAAAACAAGAGTTTTACCTGGTGCCTTTTACCATACAGAACTCAAACACCAGCGGAACGATAACCGCCATTTCGCACGACTTTGCTCCTTCAGCCGTGAAACTGAAGACCAAAGACCTCAAAATGTCTATCATTTATTCTAAATGATCCAAACAAAAGCATACGACAATCGCTTGCACCCTTTGGTGCAAGCGATTTTTTTATATCCAAATAGCCCATTCTCCTTTGTAAAAATCCTAAACACGTAATCGGGAGACGTATTATTTATTAAATTTGTCGTTCATAAATCCACGTATGGCAAAGAAAAAAAGAGGTAAAACTTTTTGGCAGCATATCCGTTTCCAGTACAAGCTTTCGATACTGAATGAAAAGACACTTGAAGAGGTGTGGGCGTACAAATTATCGTTGCTTTCAGCTTTTTGGGCCGGACTTGCTCTTTTCATCTTTGCCGTTTTAATTGTTTCCACCCTGATCGTTTACACCCCCATTAAAAACTTCCTTCCCGGATACCTGGATGTGAAAGCACGAAACGATATCCAAAACAATGCCCTGAGGCTGGATTCGCTGGAAGAACAAATCAGTAATCAGGATAAATATCTGGCCAATCTGAAAGGGGTACTCAGAGGAGATATCAAACTCGACTCTATATCTGTGATCGACTCCCTGATCAGCGTTAGTCCGGAAAATGTGAAAGCGTCAAAAGCTGAACTCGCATACCGGGCGCAATACGAAGAAGATGAAAAATACAACCTGTCCATTCAGCCGAAATCTTCAAACGGAGAGAAAAGCATCGTATTTACCCGTCCTGTAAAAGGGGGAATTTCGCAAAACTTTAATCCGTCAATCAAGCAATACGGCATTGCTGTCGCTGCCAATGCTAACAGCCCGGTAATGTCTGTCCTCGAAGGAAATGTCATTCAAACCGGATATCTGCCTAACGGAACCGAATTCATACAGGTGCAACACACTGACGGTTATATCTCCATATATAAAAATTGCAGCCGGATATTGAAATCGCCGGGAGATAATGTTCATGCTGGGGAAGCGCTGGGCACAACAGCTACTTCACCTGACAAGAAAAGCATTCCGGTAATCATTGAAATCTGGTATAAAGGCAAACCTGTTAATCCATCCCAATATATTGTATTTTAAACCAATGAAGAAGAAACAACTGGCCATTCTGGGCTCAACCGGTTCGATCGGAACCCAAGCTCTGGAGGTCGTAGCAGAAAATTCAGAACTTTACGAAATATACGCTTTAACGGCCAATAATAACGTCGATCTGCTGATTGAGCAGGCTCGTCAATTCCAACCCGAAGCGGTAATCATTGCCAATACAGAAAAATACGGCGAACTCAAAGAAGCCCTTAAGGATCTCCCGATTAAAATTTACGCCGGGAATGAGGCCATTGCCCAAATTGTAGAATCAGAACCGATTGATATGGTGCTGACTGCAATGGTCGGTTTCTCGGGATTACAGCCCACCATCCAGGCCATCCGTGCCGGAAAGGCAATTGCATTGGCAAATAAAGAAACGCTGGTGGTTGCCGGTGAGTTAATCAACGAGTTGGGGCTGAAACACCGCACCCCTATCCTACCGGTCGATTCAGAACACTCGGCCATTTTCCAGTGTCTGGTGGGAGAAGCAGACAACAAAGTAGAGAAAATCATCCTTACCGCATCCGGTGGTCCGTTCCGCACGACACCGATTGAGCAACTGGCTCATGTAACGAAACATCAAGCCTTGAAACATCCAAACTGGGATATGGGCGCTAAGATCACTATCGACTCAGCTACAATGATGAACAAAGGCTTTGAGGTCATTGAAGCGAAATGGTTATTTGACCTGAAACCGGAAGAGATTGAGGTGGTAGTGCATCCACAGTCGATCATCCACTCCATGGTGCAGTTTGAAGACGGGGGAATCAAAGCGCAAATGGGCATGCCTGATATGAAACTTCCGATCAGCTACGCCTTCTCTTTTCCGAAAAGATTAGCCAGTAAATCTCCTCGCGTGGACTGGAAAACCTGCACAGAGTTTACTTTCGAGCAACCAGACCTGAAAAAGTTCCGCAACCTGGCATTTGCTTACGAAGCGATGGCTACCGGTGGAAATATGCCCTGCATCCTGAATGCAGCCAATGAAATTGTCGTGGCAGCTTTCCTTCAGGAAAAAATCGGCTTCCTGCAAATGTCTGACATTATCGAAAAGACCATGCAGAAAGCGTCATTTATCCAACATCCGGGATATGAAGATTACATCGCGACTGACAGCGAGGCCCGTGCCATTGCCCAGTCGTTACTATAATTACAATTCAAAAACAAACAGAAAACAATAAACAATGGAGTCATTTTTGATCAAAGCTTTACAGCTTATATGCAGCCTTTCGATACTGGTGATCGTACACGAATTCGGGCACTTTATCTTTGCCCGGATCTTCAAAGTCCGTGTCGAAAAGTTCTATCTCTTTTTCAATCCCTGGTTCAGTCTCTTCAAATTCAAGCCTAAAAACAGTGAAACCGAATACGGAGTGGGCTGGCTTCCATTGGGTGGCTATGTAAAAATCGCAGGGATGATCGACGAGTCGATGGACAAAGAGCAAATGGCATTGCCTGCACAACCACACGAATTCCGGGCCAAACCTGCCGGACAGCGACTGATGATCATGGTGGCCGGTGTGGTGATGAACTTCCTGTTGGCGATTTTTCTTTATGCCATGATCTCATTTACCTGGGGCGACAAATACGTTCCGTTGAAAAATGCCCGACTGGGTATGGAGTTTAGTGAAACGGCACAACGCATCGGATTTCATGACGGGGATATCCTGCTGAGTACCGACAATAAAGAGCTGGAGCGTTTCGATGCCGACATTCTGTCAGATATTTCAAAAGCGAAACAGGTAAATGTATTGCGTAACGGTCAGGTGGTTTCAGTGCCTATTCCGGCAGACTTTATGCAACAGTTGCTGCGCGACAAGAAGGGATTTGCACTGATGCGTATTCCGATGGTAGTAAAACGCACCATGTCTGGCAAACCCGCTGAAAAAGCCGGCATTCAGGAAAGAGACAGTATCACGTCCGTGAATGGAGTGAAAACAGTTACAGCATTT
>JAUZOF010000405.1 GCA_030706585.1 Bacteroidota bacterium | reverse complement strand
TACGGTCATTACTTCGGGAGGGAAACGGCGGTCTGTGGATAGGAACCGAAGGGCATGGCCTCTTTCTGATGAGGCGTTCGACAGATAGAGGCAGGGAGAAACTCTCTTTCATTTCCTATCATTACAATCCCCAAAGTGAAAATTCTATCACGGATGACCGGGTGTATTGTCTCTGCAAGGATAATGATGGCTTTTTGTGGATAGGCACAGGCCGGGGAGTGAATCGTTTTGACCCCAAAACAGGACGCTTTATTCATTTTCCTGATAAGCGATTTATATCCAGTGGTGTAATCACCGGAATTCTCAATGATGGTCATGGCAACCTATGGATAAGTCATCCGTACGGCCTGACCCGCATGAATTACAAAACATTTCGAACCAGTGATTATTCTTCTCAGGACGACCTTTTCAGGAATGAATTGTCGGAAGACGCTTACTTTAGAAATCCTAAAACAGGAGAATGTTTCTTCGGTGGGAATTTTGGAATTATCACCTTTTTCCCTGATTCTGTAAAAGATAATCTTTGTCCCCCAAATGCTGTAATTACAGATTTACTGATTGCCGGAAAATCAGTTGCAGTAGGCCAGTCTATTCATGGACATGTCGTATTACCTCAACCCGCTTACCTGTCAAAATCGGTTACATTAAAATGGAGTGAGCGTAATGTAGAGTTGGAATTTGCAGCATTGCATTTTACGAATGTCCGAAATAACAGTTACGCGTATCGGTTGACTGGATTTGACAAAGAGTGGAAGAATGCAGATGCAAACAACCGGAAAGCGTTATATACCAACCTTCCGGCGGGCAAATACCTGTTTGAAGTAAAAGCTGCAAATTCCAATGGAATCTGGCAACAATCGCCCACAACTTTGCAGATAATCGTATTACCGCCCTGGTGGCAAACCTGGTGGGCCTATCTTTTCTATTTGCTGATTGTATCGGGAATCTTTTATCTGTTACATCGCATGTTGGTGAGTCGGGAGAAGTTGAAACATCAGATTCAGATAGAGCGGTTAAATGCAGAAAAGGCAAGGGAGCTGGAGCTTCTGAAATCGAAGTTTTTTACCAATATCTCCCATGAACTGCGAACACCTTTAACTCTGATTCTGGATCCGGTAAAGAAACTGGTGGCCGGGAAAGAGAGTTATTCCTCATCAACCCGCTATTTCCATGAGTTGATTTATGAAAATGCAAAGCGCTTGTTATCTCTGGTAAATCAACTATTGGATTTGAAAAAGGTAGAATCGGGAGAGATGAAACTGCAATATTCCCGTTTTGACCTGAATGAAAGAATTCGCCATCTGATTAGCCTGTTTGAATTACAGGCCAATGAGCGCAGTATTGATTTGCGTTTGATTTCGGATGGAAATCTGATTGAGTTAGAGGCTGATGCCGATATGCTGGATAAGATTGTTCTGAATTTGCTCTCCAATGCTTTTAAATTTACTCCGGATAAGGGAAGTGTTTTGTTGAAAGTAGCTTATTCAACGGACAATCAGTGTGTCCAAATTTCCGTACAGGATTCCGGACAGGGGATTGCTCCGTCCGATATGGATAAGATATTTAATCCGTTTTATCAGGCAGATAGCAGCGAACAAAAATATGGGACAGGTATAGGGCTATCACTGGTAAAGGAACTCGTAGAAATGCATAACGGTACAATTCGTGTAGAGAGTGTTGTAGGGCAGGGGACTTCGTTTCATATTACCCTTCCTATAGCAGCTAATACCCTCCGGTTACCTGAAGTGAAAAGAAAGCAGCAAAATCTAGAATTGTCCACGGTTCAGTCTGTTACCTTGTCAGAGGATAATTCAGATGAGAATATTGTTGACCAAGCTAAACCGGTAATAGTAATTGTGGAAGATAACTCCGAAGTGCGAGAATATCTCAGGACAGTGCTGAGTGAGCATTTTAATGTGCATGCTGCGGTAAATGGGTTGAGAGGATATGAACTTGCGCTTGAGTTGATTCCTGATTTGGTGGTGAGTGACATGATGATGCCGGAGATGGATGGAATTGAATTGTGTGCCAGACTTAAAACGGAGATTAAGACCAGCCATATCCCGGTTGTTCTATTGACAGCCCGCTATTCGGAACAATTGAGAATAAGCAGTTTTGAGACAGGTGCAGATGATTATATCACCAAACCATTTAACTCTGCAATCTTAATTGCCCGCATCAGGAACCTGATAGAGTCAAGGCAAAAGCTGAGACAACTTTTTGATAAGAATACCGGATACAATACCCGTGTAATCGGATTTAATCAGGTAGACAAACAGTTTCTCGAAGAACTGGTTAATCATATTCATGATAATATGAGCCGGATATCGTTTGATGTGGAAGAGCTTGCCTCAATGATGAATATGAGTCGGATTCAACTTAACCGTAAAATAAAATCACTAACCGACAAAACTGCGCAGGAATTTGTCCTTACCGTTCGGCTCAGTAAAGCCGCTGAATTCCTTTTATCAGGAACATATAATGTTTCTGAAGTATCCGATATGGTGGGGTATAGTGAGGTGTCCAGTTTTACCCGAAGTTTTACCCGGCAGTTTGGCGAATCACCAACAAGCTATATCGTTAGTCATAGCGTCTGATTGTCACACTTCTATTGCGTAGAAAAACCGAATCTGTTTTATATATTCATTGTTGGGTGTAAGTGACCAGTAACCAGGCATGTAATATTGTCTCATTTCATTGTGTATTTACATTATGTCAAGCATTTGTCACATTGTGTCAAATGCCGACGAACGTTTGTATCGTTAATTTGTATATAAATATTGGTTTGTAATCCATCCATTAGGATAAGATGCCATTGTTATGACACAGATATAGATTACCCAAAAATCCGATACAATCCATTAAATGTTTAACAGATGAAATTACTTCTACGCATTCATGATTTTGTGAACAGTAAGGTGGTCCAGAAGATTCTCCTGATTACTACTGGCGCAATAGCTTTAGCCTGGTTTCTCATCCGGGTCATACCAAAACCCAGCCGCGCAAGTTATCCTTGTCAGCGGGCCGCTTTCCCTTTGGCCAGCGCATTTGTTATCTGGCTCACCGGAGTGGTGTCCAGTATGTTTGGTCTGAGATATTTAGGACGTAAATTTTCGCATAAGCAGTGGGTGGTCATCAGCTGTTCGATAGCAACAATGGTCGTACTGATTGCGTGGTTCACCGTTTTTCCTTCTAATATTGTTGATTTATTTGCGTTAACTCCGACTAAAGAGTACGCTCCGGCTGTAGGTTTTGACTGGAAACCGGGTGCTTCCAATCAGCCGATAGGTGAAGCAAAAGGAATCTTCCCCGGTCGTGTGGTGATGGTGCGCGACCCGAAAGCTGCTCATTGGGCCGGTAACTGGAAAGAGAAGAACGACCAATGGTGGCTGGATAGAAACACCGATAAAGAGCGCGTCTCTCTGATGTTATCGTCAACCATTCAGAAACTCACCGGAGCAAAAAATGACCAGTCTTCCTGGAAAAAGATATTTGAATACTACAATCAATCGGTTCGTGGATTGAAAAATCGCGGTTATCAGTCGGGCGAAGTGGTGGCCGTGAAAATTAACCTGAATAACAGTAGTGTAGATAAGCAGGACAACCAAACCGATGCTACTCCGCAAATGGTGTTGGCGATGGTTCGTCAGTTGGTCAATCAGGCCGGAGTGCCGCAAAAGAATATCATAGTCTATGATGCCCGCCGGCAAATTTATCCATACATGCTGACCGAGATTTGGAATGAATTCAAAGACGTTCGTTTCATGCAGGAAAATGCTCCCGACCCAAAACAGCCTGTCAATCCGGCTTATGGTGACTACACTGGTCTGGAAGCTGCTGACTGGGTGGAAGGCATTACCTATTCAGCCGGAAAATTCAACAAGGCTAAATTGATGCCCCGTCAGATAAAAGAGGCAACTTACCTGATTAATCTGGCTATTCTTAAGCTACATTCCTATCCTTACAATTACATGGAAGACGGTGACGAAGGGCAAACAGCACTCACAATGACCGGTAAAAACCATGCCGGCTCTATCAAAGGAACTTCGGAACTTCACTCCATCCTAAATACCAAAAAAGAGGGGTTGAAAAACGCTTATTCACCGCTGGTGGATTTGGCTGCTTCGCCTAATCTGGGTGGCAAAACCATTCTGTACGTGCTCGATGGATTGTACTGTGGTCGTAAGTGGCGCTGTTATCCTTCGCATTTCCCTAATTATCCTTTTAACAATAAAGTAGAACCTTACGAAAATCCCGAATGGCCATCGTGTGCCTTGGCTTCATTTGACGGGGTAGCGATTCAGTCCGTTGG
>JAUZOF010000404.1 GCA_030706585.1 Bacteroidota bacterium | reverse complement strand
CGCCATAATTATATCAGGAAGGAAGAGAAAACTTGTCGATTTATATCTTTTTGAACCGGTAACCAACCCCTGATTCGGTAATCAGGAGCTCAGGCATTGCCGGATTTGTCTCAATTTTCTTTCGGAGTTGTGCCACATGTACACGTAGTATCTGTGCATTGTCGGAATAGGGATTTCCCCAAATCTCTTTCATAATAAAAGAGTGCGTCAAAACCCGACCAGCATGTTTGACAAAAAGCGCCAGAATGGCGTATTCGGTAGCTGTGAGTTTAACTTCTTCATTATCAAGCATCACAACGCGGGCTACAAGGTCAACAGACAACCTTCCACTGACAAACAAGGGGGATTCTTCCTCTTTACGTGAATGACGCAACGCTACACGGATGCGGGCCAATAGTTCTCCGGTATTAAAAGGCTTGGTCACGTAATCATCAGCCCCTTGGTCCAAAGCCGCTATTTTTGTCATTTCGTCATCCATCACGGTAAGCACGATGATGGGTGTTTTTGACCACTCCCGCAGCTGCTTGAGCACCTGAAGTCCACTCTTATCCGGCAATCCGAGGTCAAGCAGTATCACATCCGGATTGTACATGGTTGCTTCCACCAGCGCACTTTTACCATCTTCCGCAAGATAGGTTTTATAGTCATGCGCTTCTAGCGTGATGGTCAGCATCCGGCGAATCGGTGGTTCATCATCGACGATCAGTACCTTATATTTTCCTTTATTTTCTTCCATTGCATATTGATTATTGTTTCAATAGGAAAATTACCTTCAATCCTCCGTTTTTGCAGTTTTGCGCTGAGATAGTGCCTCCGTGGGCTTCTACAATGGCTTTGGCAATGGTCAGTCCAAGCCCCATGCCACCGGTTTTTGAGCCCGGAATGCGATAGAATTTGTCAAATAGCTTATCCAATGTCAAATCGGGAACACCTTTACCGCTGTCTGAAACTTCCAGTTGTATCAGTCCCGACTCCAACTGATATGCTTTAACTACGATCTCGCCACCTGTTGGAGAATAATCGATAGCATTGTGGATCACATTGACCAACGCTTGTTTGAGCCAATTGAAATCGAAATTGAGCATGGGCAGATTGTCCTGTACTTCTGTTTTCAAAGAATACTCCGAAAGCTCCGGTCGCAAATCATTCAGCGCCGAGCCGATGAGATCGGAAATATCATGTGTCTGCAGATTCAACTGCAAATATCCGGAGTCGATCTTTGACATATCGAGGATATTTTCAACCAGGACATTGAGCCGCTTGGAAGCCAGATTGAGTTCTTCACAAATGCCGGAACGAATATCGGGATTTGCTGCCGTTTTTTCATCATTCAAATTTGAAATAGCTGAAGAAATGATTGAAATTGGTGTCCGCAATTCGTGTGAAACGCTGTTTAAAACAGTCTGGAAGAGTTTTTGAGACTCTAACGCCACTTCATTTTCACGAATCAGGTCTATGTTGATTTCCCGCTCAATGGCTGTAGAGACCTGACCGACAAAATTGTGTAATACCATCATATCGTTATGGTCGGGACGCTTATTTTCGAGAAATTTAATACAGAGCACGCCGATTATTTCATTGACAGTAGTCAATGGGATGACCTGAATATCTGAGTTGCTCAATGTATCCGTAAACCGACCTGCAGCTTGCCCGTTGTTAAAAACCCAGGAAGCTACAGACCAATTCTTTTCACTGATCATCTTTTTATTTCCAAAGATTCTTTTATCCAGACCTTTACCGTCCTTATTCTTAAGCAGAATTGCAGCATCAGCAGAGAAATATTTCTGGAGTTTATCCTGAGTTCGTGCCGCCACTTCCTTGATGGAATTGGTACGGTTCAACGCTTCAAGCATGGAATTAAGCATGGTAATATGTTGCTGACTTTTCATTAACACGATTTGATTTTTCCGTATTTTAGTCACAAAGACAGCTGAAACCATCGCGATCAGAAAATAGGCAAACAAAGTGAATACATCTTCCACGCGTTGGATATGAAAGGTAAACAGTGGAGGTATAAAGAAATAGTTCCAGATAAGAAAATTCAGAAATGCCGTCAATATTACCGGCCCACGGCCTAAAATCAGAGAGAGGACGGCAATCATAATCAGGAAAATAATACCTACAGTCTGGTATCCCATTAAGCCGCTCAATGGAAAACAGATCAAAGAGACTAATGTAACGACGGTTAGCGCTATTGTATAATCCCTTGATTTGAACGATATTCCTTCAAATAAAACGCGTTTCTGCTTCCCGGTTGTTGCTGATTTGTCGGCCTTGATAGCGTAAATATCGATATTCCCACTCTCTTGTATCAGACGGTCTGAAATGTTCTTTTTGGAAAACGGATTCCATATATTTTTTTTGTCCAGCGTTTTGCCCACCACAATCTGGGATACATTATATTCCTTGCCTACCTGCAAAAGTCCGTCTACCACATCGGTATTGGCAACGTGTATAATGGTTGCGCCCAACTTTTCTGAAAGCTCAATATTTTTATTGAGCAGATTCCGGTCTTCTTCCGATAGTTTGTGCCCTGTATCCACACATACAGCCAACCAGCTTGCACCCAGATTATAAGCCATTCGTCGTGTCCAGCGAATTAGTTTTGCAGAATAGGGACTCGGGCCAACGGCAACCATCAACTTTTCGGTGGTTTTCCAGGGCCCGGTAATGTTTTTTGCCCGCATATAATCAAGCATATCATCATCCACCTTTTCGGCAGTGATACGAAGGGAAAGCTCGCGCAGAGCGTGCAGATTGCCTTTGCGAAAGAAATTCTCCACGGCATGCTGAGCCCGTTCCGGAATATAGACTTTTCCCTCTTCAAGGCGTTTTAATAAATCGTCGGTGGAGATATCGATCAGTTCGATTTCGTCTGCCAGAGCAATGAACGAATCCGGGACCGTTTCGTGTATATGAATACCTGTAATTTCGGTCACAGTTCCTGAACGGCTCTCTATGTGCTGTACATTAACTGTGGTTAAAACGTTGATTCCGTTATCCAGTAGTTCCGTTACATCTTGGTAACGTTTAGCATGACGGCTTCCCGGCACATTCGTATGAGCGAGTTCATCGACAAGAACGTACTGAGGATTACGTTGGAGAATTGCATCAATATCCATTTCTTCGAAGGTCACGGAGCGATAAGGGATCTTCATGCGGGGTAGCACCTCCAATCCCTGGACAAGCGCTTCAGTCTCCTGCCGTTTATGTGTCTCCACCAAACCTACGACTACATCCAGACCTTCCCGTTTCAGGACATGTGCGGCCTGAAGCATGGCATACGTCTTACCCACACCGGCACACATGCCGAAGAAGATTTTCAGTTTTCCTCTTTTTTCGACGCTTTCTTCTTTCTGAATCAGGCGCAGGAGTTCATCCGGATTTGGGCGTCCTTCAACATCATCTATCATATTTTAAACATTTTGGGACTGACCTGTTTTTCAAAATAATATCAGACAGCCTTGCGGATTAAAAAAGAAAAACTTTAAGGGTGATTTCACCCCTAAAGTAATACAATATGATCTCTAAACATCAATTATTTCACTGGAAATTGTTTATCCACCTCAATATTAAGCAATAACACATTGACCCGTTCTTCACCGAGACATCCTAGTTGACGACCTTCAATCTGCTGTTTTACAAGATTTGTCAATTTATTCTGTTGAATTGACGAAAGATGTCTGGCTTTTGCAACACGTGCTACTTGTAGCAAAGCCGATTCAGGGGAGATGTGAGGATCAAGTCCGCTTCCTGAAGCATAACGCATTTCAGCTGGAATAGCAGTCTCTTTACTCTGTCCATTAGAGGCCAGCCAGGCTGAATCACGTTGAGCAACTTGTTGTCTGAGTTTTTCCGAAGTAATAGAAAGGTTACTTGCACCTGAACAATCCGGATTGTAATCTATTGCTGATGGTCGCCCCTGGAAATATTGATTTCCGGTAAACTTTTGTCCGATCAGCTCAGAACCGATATTGCCTTTGCCGGTTTTAATCAGGCTGCCATTCGCTTTATTCGGGAAAATAGCCTGAGCCAGTCCAAATACCAGCAATGGATAAAGGACTCCCGTCAGGATCGTTATGGCCAATAACAGCTTTATCGAAGTTAAAATAGAACTCTTCATAGTCATTATATTAAACCAAATGTAAAAAATTAATCAGTAAGTCAATCGCTTTGATGGCTATAAACGGTAAAATAACACCACCCAAACCATAAATCAGGATATTACGGCGCAAAACAACAGTCGCTCCTTCAGGACGGTAAGTTACCCCTTTTAATGCTAACGGGATTAAGGCAACAATAATCAGGGCATTGAAAAT
>JAUZOF010000403.1 GCA_030706585.1 Bacteroidota bacterium | reverse complement strand
TGGGATTCGCGTACCTGGTCACCCAAATACAGCTGGGGGGCTAAAATTCAGGCCAATTCTTACCTGAGTCAACAGTATAATAAGAACATCAACTGGGTGTGGGATAATTATATGACCTACGAAAAATTACTTAAGAAACACCGTGTCTCTTTTATGGCTGGAACGAGTGCTCAGGATAACCGCTATGACTACATGAACGGTTCAATACAAGGCTTTGTCAGTGACAATACCCAGCAACTGAACAATGGATTGTTGACTCCGACCTTAGGCGGAACTACCAATGGCAACTCTTTATTTTCACTGATGGGAAGAGCAACATACGCTTATGCAGACAAATACCTGATCACAGGAACATTGCGTCGTGATGGGTCATCCCGTTTTGGAGAAAATAACCGATACGGAACCTTCCCTTCCGCGTCATTGGCATGGCGTATCTCGCAGGAAGATTTTTTCAAAGATGTTACTGCAATCAGTGATTTGAAATTACGTGCAGGATATGGTGTGACCGGTAATCAAAGCATTGGCAACTATTCATTTGCATCCCAACTGAATATCGTAAAATACAACTTCAACAATACAGCAGTCTCTGCCGTAGTCCCTACGGTTATGCCGAATCCTAACATCCAATGGGAAGGCCAGACACAAGCCAATATCGGTTTCGATGCTTCGATGTTTAACCAGCGTGTGGACGTGACTGTTGATGCTTATCTGAAACAAACCGATAAGATGTTGGTGCCGATGTCAGTTCCTGTTTCTACCGGATACTCAGATGTATATGTGCCTTCAATCAATGCCGGTAAAATGGAAAACCGCGGTATTGAAATTACGGTAAATACCAAAAACCTGACCGGAGCTTTGAAATGGAATACGAATTTCAATATTTCATTCAACCAAAACAAGGTGAAAAGCATCAACGATACCGTACCGATGTCAAGCGGAAGTATCGGTTTGAACCAAAACCTCGCTTTAATTAAGGCCGGCCAACCGATCAATATGTTCTATGGTTTCAAAACCGACGGTATTTTCCAGAATCAGGCTGAAGTCGATAATCACGCTACACAGGTGGTGGGCGGAACTGCTCCCGGTGATATCCGCTTCAAGGATCTCAACAACGATGGTGTGATCAATGATAAAGACCGTACTTATCTGGGTAATCCTAATCCGACTGTCATCTTTGCCCTGAACAACAATTTCTCCTACAAAGGATTTGACCTGAGCATCTTCTTACAGGGTGTGGCCGGAAATGAGATCTGTAATGCCAATCGTTTCTGGAGTGAAGCGATGGCTGTAGCTCAGAATCAAACCGTTGAGACATTGAACCGCTGGACCGGAGAGGGAACCAGCAACACGATGCCGAGAGCTATTTTCAATGATCCGAATAAAAATACCCGTCCTTCCGATCGTTTCATCGAAGACGGATCCTACCTGAGAATCAAGAATGTGACTCTAGGATACAATTTGCCCAAGAGTTTGATGGCAAAAGCCTTTATCTCTTCAGCCAGAGTCTATCTGTCGGCTCAGAACCTCGTTACGTTCACCAATTACAAAGGCTTTGACCCTGAAGTCGGAAGCAATGGAATCGACAACAGCGTGTATCCAGTAACCCGCACCTTTAGTATGGGTATTAACCTTGGTTTTTAATCTTTAAATGAACAACACTATGAACTTCAAAAGATATATTTCAGTCGCACTTTTCGCTGCATTACTTTCAGCGTGTAGCAGTGACTTTCTTACAAAAGTGCCCGAAGATTCGATCAATACCGCTAATTTCTTTCAAACGGAATCGGATGCGAATGCCGCGATCAATGGAGCTTACCAGCCTTTGCAATGGCCTAAACTCTACAACATGCGTATGTGGACGACCGACATCATGGCCGGAAACAGCATCGTAGGAGCAGGAGGTGGTACCGATGGTATAGAAACCCAGGATCAGGCTAACTTCATCACATCAACAGATAATCAGGGCGTACTTGACTTGTGGCGGGGTCCCTGGCCGGGTATCCTGCGTACCAATATTATTTTGCAGAAAGTCCCGGGCATGAACATCAGCGAAAGTGTGAAAAACAGAGTATTGGGCGAAGCCTATTTCCTGCGTGCTCACTATTATTTTATTCTGGTTCGTTTCTTTGGCGATGTCCCGTTGGTGCTCACTCCGGTGACACCGGGAGATGATCTTCGTCCGTTCAGATCTGCGAAAGCAGATGTTTATACTCAGATTATTTCTGACTTAAACAAAGCCATTGAGTTGTTGCCTGCGAAGGAAGAATATTCAACGGCAGATTTAGGTCGGGCAACGAAAGGAGCCGCAGTAGGTACACTGGCAAAGGTTCATTTGACCTTGGGTGACTGGCAAAAAACGGTTGATCTCTGCGATCAGGTGAAATCATTGGGTTACGCGCTGAACAGCAATTATGGCGACAACTTCAATCCCGCTACTGAAAACTCTCAGGAATCGCTTTTCGAGGTACAGTATTCAGGTAAAACTACTTTTGATTTCTGGAGCAATGAAAATCAGGCTTCTTGGTTAAGTACTTTCACCGGCCCACGCGGTTCGAATATGGTGGATGGCGGTTGGGGCTGGAATCAGCCGACGCAAGAGTTTGTGGATTCTTACGAAACCGGGGACAAACGCAAAGACGTAACCGTATTCTATGAAGGTGGTCCTAAATTTGATGGTCAGGATTATAAGAAAGCCTATTCCCTGACGGGATATAACCTGCGCAAGTTTGTGGTTACAAAAACAGTTACCGGAGGTGCTTATGACAACAGTCCGTTGAACTTCCCGGTATTGCGTTATGCCGATGTATTGCTGATGAAGGCTGAAGCATTGAACGAACTCGGTAGAACTACCGATGCACAATTGGCTTCCACCGATGCAAATGCAACCCTGAATAAAGTGCGTGCAAGAGCCGGATTGGCCGATGTAGTCGGATTAAGCCAGAGTGCATTGAGGGAAAAGATCTTGCACGAACGTCGCATGGAGTTGGCATTCGAAGGACAGCGCTGGTTCGACCTGATCCGTGTACAAAACGGACAGTACGGTATTGACTTCCTGCATTCCATCGGAAAATCAAACATGAGTTCGAAATTCTTGTTGATGCCCGTTCCACAGAAAGAACGTGATGCGAACCCGAATCTGACTCAAAATACCGGTTATTAATCACCGTTTAAATGCCATTTAAATCGTAATCAAATGAAGAAACTGAATATAGAGCGCATTTTCAAGCAAAATGCCGGACGAATAATGTCGAAAGCCGTGATGTCGGTGGCTTTGCTGGCCGGAGTATTGACCTCATGCAATATGACCGATGAGTTTAAAATTGCATCAGCCGGTTCACTGTCCATGACAGCCACTAAAAGTAGCATTGTCCTGAATCAAAAACAGGATGCCCAGACTGCTATCGAGTTCGATTGGTCCACCGGAACCAATAACGGAACCGGAGCCTCCATCTCTTACCAGTTGCAGGTGGATAAAAAGGGGAATAATTTCGCCACACCTATTAAGCTGGATATGGGAAAAGGAATTTATACCAAAGCCTTTACCGTAGCAGCTTTGAATGACTCTTTGCTGAGACACTGGAGTGCCGTTCCCGGTAATGAAGTCCAGCTGGAGGCCCGTGTAATATCGACTATTTACACGACTCCGACTACCTCTGAAACGTCAAGTACTGTTGAATTCACGGCCACACCGTACCAACCGGTATCAAAGACTTTGTATTTGATCGGAAGTGCCGCACCTAATGGTTGGAGTGCAGATAAAGCATCCGTAATGACTCCTTCGGCATCTGATCCTACCGTCTTTGTCTATCAGGGAGCATTGGGTGTAGGCGACTACAAATTCATCACCTCGTTGGGCCAGTTTATGCCCTCTTACAACAAGGGTGCCGATGATAGTCATATTGTTTACAGGACTCTCGATAGTCAGGCTGATGATAAATTCAGTATCACGGAAGCGGCCGTTTACAAAGTGACTGTGAGCTTGCTGGATCTGACCCTATCTGTAGTAAAGCTGGACTTGCCTGCATACAGTGAAATCTATATGGTAGGTTGTGCTGCGCCTAACGGATGGGATATTTCAAAAGCGACTCAGTTGGTGCAAAACCCTAACAATCTGTTCGAGTTCACCTATACCGGAGTTATGCAGGCGGGAGAATTTAAGTTCCCGGTAAACCGTAATACCGACTGGGGTCAGGATATGTTTATGCGTACCGATGATACACACATGTATCTGCACAAAGGCGGCGCTTCAGATGACAAAAAGTGGACGATAGCCAAGAAAGGATATTATACCATCACATTGAACCTGTTGGATAATACCATTTCCATCAATCGTTTGAAACTCTATATGGTAGGTAGTGCA
>JAUZOF010000402.1 GCA_030706585.1 Bacteroidota bacterium | reverse complement strand
TATCGACTAAAGTCGGGTCATGATAAGTAATCGTAATAGATACGTGGATGGTATCGCTTACACATGACGGGTCTTTGGATTGCGTTACGACATAAGTCTTGGTAAAGGAGCTTCCCGGTGATGGAATAACTTTGGTCATATCCATCAGATTACTGTAAGCGACCGGAGTTCCGTCCAATTCAGAGAAGTATAGTTCGTTACCATTTGTCGCTTCTACAACATTGAACCATGATATGGATTCATCTCCCATGCAATAGGCTTTGTCTCCATTATCTTTAGGTTTCGGTGGTTGTATGATGGTTATTTTGATCTTGATAGCTGCATCACATAGCGTATCAAACTTGTTCACCGGAATGGCCAGATAATTGCCACCGTTTACACCGTCCAGTACACTTAATTCTGAACCAGTCTTTTTCCATGTAGCATCAGCCGCATAGAATGAGTATGTATTATCCGGAAGTTTTGATATAATCTGTGCCAGCGGAATTCCAGTCGGATATTTTCCCGGACAGAAATTGATCGTTATATAATCGGGTTTTCCTTCACAGAATCCATTAACATGAATGGCGACTGTATCCGGTCCGTAGATCGGTTTACTTTTGCAAAGGCCGGAAGGTATAGTCCATCCATTTACCGAAGTTGCAATAAAACGTGTTCCGCTAAGAGTTCCAATACCGGAGACATATCCGATCAGTTTTATATCCTGGGCACATTCATTATTCAGGAAAACACAACTGTCGGTGGCCCGCAACTTGAATGTCGCATCTGCCCAAATATAGGTAGAATCCCAATTGGCTATCGGAGGATTGAAGGTGCAGGATCCGGTTTTATCATTAGGACCGGGCAAATGCTTCATGCTGATTTCAATCTGGTGCAAGGCCGGATTATAAATCATACTGTTCGGTTGGTAGCAGGTGCCATTGGGCAAATGGAATGCTCCGGATAAAGAACCATTGACGTAAGACGTATTGTAAGGAATAGGAATTCTGACAAAGAAACTGTCTACACTTTCTGTTCCCATGTTTGTGATTTTCAGGTCATACTTTATTTGTTCACCCGGATTAACTTGAGGACTGCCACTTACTATTGAGGCGTAGTTATTGAATACTAAAATGGGTTCAGGCGTATAAGCGTCAACCGACATAGCCACCATGAATACCACAATTTCATCCGTATTTGCTCTGTAACTGAATACAGTTTTGGTCTGGGCGTTACCCATCAATTGCTTATTGGAATTATCCAATAGGAATTCATCGGCATCCATGCCTGCGTTATCCCCCATTCTGGGAATACGATTCCCTTCGGTATAGATAGATGAACAGAAGAAATTATCGGGATCGTGATTGTAAGGATTAGGAATATAATACCATAAGCTATTATTGGCATTCGGTGGATTACTAACCAGATAATCAGTTGTGAAATTGTCCAGTGATGTTTTGTATGCCACATTAAACCAGTCGTGTACAATAGAAGAGTCTCCTTCTCCGGCCATTACTCCCAGTTTCAGATTAACCGGGCCGGATAGCACGGATTTAAATCCGTCGATTTTAAAAGCATATCCACTGGTTCCGTTTGGATCAAGATCGGCAAAACCATCAAAAATGGTAATATTCCGGGTGATCTCATCCGGGTCTTCATACACAACGACCATACCCCAACCGGCGTAGTTTCCGATATCACCGCCAGAGCCTTCCTGGGTTTTGATGTTTGCAACGGTATAATTTCCTACACCATGAGCTTTAACGTACGGGGTAACATCTGCAAAGCAAACGTATTGTAGTTTAGTTCCTATTGTCCAACGATTACTTAGTAATGAATCTTTATTATAGTATGCATCAATCGGAAAGTAAGATGTTGCACCTGGCCCTTTTAGTAATACGTGACCCTTTTCTGTCGCAGTCCATGTGCTGGATTGCTGTTTCCATATAGTGGATGTCGAGTAATAGTACTTAGTGCTACCCCCACTCCAGGAACTTGTGCCGGCAGCACCCGGAGGTGTTGTTTTGGAAATATAAGGATTTCCTCCGGGAGATGTCAGATAGACATAAGCATACGGATTGGTCAGATTCTGATCATTGTAATAAAGCCTGTAGTAAGAGGTATTTGTTACACCGTTCAGGTTAGCCCTTGTCCAGTAATAATACTTCGTAGGCGGTTTGGGAAAACTTTCCGTCCTTTTGGTTTTAGATGCAGACTGAGCGTCAGCAAGGACTTTATAATCTCCCCGTCCGGTCCAGTACAATCCGGCATATTTGATTTTGGATGGATTACAGTCTAAGGCAGCTTTATTGGCCAATACCAGTTCAGCTGTGGAAGAGTTGAATGTAGAGTCATCATTGTCAACATCTACAAACCTGAAGTCAAAGTTTGTACCTGCACCATTATCGCCGGAAGCAATACCGAGTAGGTTCGTATTACCTATAATATGGAAATCCCCCTTAATGGTGAAAATTCCATTAGGGACATCTGTCGGGTGGTGTCTCATCATAAAGGGCACTTTGACTCCCCCCTGGCCGAATGCCGACTGAGTAAGTGTCAATCCCGCTATGGCGATAAGCATTACCCAAAACATGCCAATACTTCCGACATTTCCGATAGGAGATGCGAAAGTCCGTTTGGAGTTATAATTTTTCGGTTTCATATCCATTACCTTTAAAGGTTACTGACTATTTAAATTTAATTGCTGCAATAAAGACCCTGATCCCCTTATCGTATAGTGCGCTAAGTTGGTCATTGATAGCCGGGGCTATCAGCTCCCTTGCCCGCGCTTCATACATCGACGGATCAGCGGATTCGTAGAGTTTAGGGTAAGTCTGCAATACCAGATAATGTACAGATGAGGCCTGTTTCAGTAAATTGGCAACTCCTGTCAGCTGGTTAATATCCTCAGCATTGGAGATATCCAGAACGACCATTTCCAGTGCAGGATTGGTATTGATCCAGTTTGATCCCATGGCATTAAAATCAGGAATAGTACTATGTGCACGTTGGCAAATACCAGGGATGCAGGTCAAAGTAAATTCCTGCCCATCTTTTGAGCCAATCAGATTAGCGGTGACACTCAGAAAATTAAAGCTGTTCAGCTCATCAGTAGTCAATACCTTGGTCACCTCGTCCCGATCAACATATCCGCCGGGATCATTGGATGCTTTCAGTAACCGGTAAGTTTGTCCTTGTAGCATACATGAAATGAGAAGCATTGTCATAATAATGAAAAGCCTGCTTCTTAATAACTGATTTAGACGACTTGTTTTCATATTATAGGCTTAAGTTAATTGCTGATTAAAGAGGAGGGTAGTAGCCACGAATAGAGCCCAAAACAGGTGACAAACGGTTGATCGGTCTGTCGCATTTTGTGCATCTTCTTATTTGAGAATGAAAGTCAGATAGTTGAAAGGTAGTTTACTGTTGCGTTATTTCTTATATGCTCCATATAGCACATCGTTTCGGGTTTAGGTTAAAAACAGATTTTTCTTCTGTCTTAATTGTAAATCTACTTCGGCTTCTGATTCAACGGGTTACCAATCCCTCCATTAAGTTTCTTTGAATAGTTAAGAGAAAAGTTCTTTCAGATTTAGTCTTTCTTCCTACTTAAATGTTCAGGTTAAAATGATGAATTCGTTCTTTTATTCATCACATTTTGTATTACATATAACATATTGCTTAAGAATTACACCGTCAATAATCTATATTCCCGGAAAATTCTTTTAAAACCCTGAAATCAGGTTTATCCCTTCAAAATTGTTTCATTTCATTGATTTAGGTTGTCGGATATTGCCGCTTTCCACAGATATAAAACACTACATGAAGAAGTAAAGTTCTACGATTAATTGTTAAACGAATCATTATTAATGGGTTTCCCACGCCCCTGCCATTAAAAAAAGTCAATCACCGAACTCCGGATTTGCAGTGTTTGTAATGCCGGTATTACACTTCTATCCGCAAGTACGCGATACCCTTACATTTTGTAAGCAGATAAGCCCAACCGTCAAAGTTTTATTATAATTTAATAGGGCTCATTCCTTTCCCGATAAATAAATGGCTAAATTTGCTTTCATCAGCCAAACGACTGAGAATAACCCTTTTCTCCCTATTATAAACTACACATCTATGCAAAAAGTTACCAAAGAAGCAGCCCTTGCCTATCACGAACAAGGCAAACCGGGCAAAATAGAGGTAATCCCTACCAAACCCTATAGTACCCAGGCTGACCTTTCGCTGGCCTATTCACCCGGGGTAGCGGAACCTTGCCTTGAAATCGAAAAAGATCCGGCAAACGCTTACCGATACACCGCTAAAGGGAATCTGGTGGCCGTGATCTCAAACGGTACGGCTGTGCTCGGACTTGGCGATATCGGTGCC